>JANOQP010000581.1:0-8781 GCA_031414895.1 Saprospirales bacterium | reverse complement strand
AAACTGTCATAGGATTGAATTCGGGTAATTTGCTGGATTGGTGGCAAAAAACTTATGATTCAAAATTGCGGGCAGCCCGACCAAAACGAGGTCATTTTCCAAACCCAACTTGTTGATATTCAATTTTTTATAAAAAAACGGTGCGTCGCCGCCCGTCAATATCACGGTCAAATCGGGGTGTCTTTTTTTCAAATAACCGGCCATTCCGCGCATCTCCAAAAGCATCCCGAAAAGGCCGCCGTTTTGCAGGGCAGTTTCGGTTGAATCCCCAATTTCATCGTCGGGAAATTTCATGTCGACGAGCGGCAACCGGGCCGTTTGTTCGTGCATCGCCCGGAGCCGCATTAGTGCGCCGGGGGCGATATTTCCGCCCAAATGATGGCCGTCGGCGGTCAAAATATCATATTTCACACAAGTCCCGGCATCGATTACGAGGCAGTTTTTGCCCGGAAAAATGGCCTGTGCGCCCGCGACGGCAGCCAAACGGTCCTTGCCGAGCGTTTCGGGCGTTTTGTATTTCACCAAAAACGGGAGCGGCGTCAAATGGGCAAGTTCGAGGAAAAAAATCGTGTTTTTTTTCAAAAAACCAATCAAATCGATGGCCTCTTCGCCCACGTTCGAGACGATACAACCGTTGATCGGCAAAAGACCGTTCAACAATTTCGGCAAGTCCCCAAACGCAGCGCGGGCAAAAACCGCTTGCTCGGCAATCTTATTTTCCGAAAAAATGGCCGCTTTGAGCCGGGTGTTGCCGATGTCGATGACGAGTTTCCGCATTTCGGAGGGCAAAGGAAATAAATAACGGCGAAGAGAGGGCGGGTTTTGGGCAATGCGGGCCGGTTTTTAAAAAATATTAGCACATCACTTGCTTTTCGAAATGCGTGAAATAACTTTGCATTTCAAAGTTCTTTAAATGCAAAAAACACCTGTTCACATGAGCCATTCCATGCGCAGCCTTTTGGCCGTCCTTTTGGGCGTTTTCCTGTTCGATTTTTTGTTTTGGGGCGAGAAATTGGGCATCAACTGCCTGCTTTTTTCGCAGTTCTTCGTGGCCGTGCTGGCCTTTTTGTTCCCCGAAAACCGGTTGTCGCGCCCGTTTTTGTGGACGGCCGCCGGGACAATTTTGACCGCCTCGATGGTCACTTGGCACAATTCGGGGGCCGCAAAACTGGCCTTTTTCCTGTCGGCCACGACCGCAGCGGGCTTTGCTCAATCGGCTGGTTTGCGGTTCATTTTGCACGCTTTTTTGCAATATTTGTCCAATTTCATGATCGTTCCGCGCCAAATGATGCAATCTGTTCGCGGCATATCGTCCAAAAGACCAGGGCAAAAAAGGCCCAAAAAATGGCGCGGCTGGCTCAGCCTGTCGCTCGTGCCGTTGCTCGTGGCGGGCGTTTTTTATGTCATCTATTATTTGGCAAACGACCAATTTGCCGCGCTCAGCGACGGGTTTTGGCGGAGCGTGGGACGGTTGATCTCGTTCGATATTTCGTTTTGGCATTTGTGTTTTTTGCTGTTCGCGCTGTTCGCGGTCGGTGCGGCATTTTTTCGCGGCATCCATCCGTTCATCGAAAAAAACAAATTCGTTTCGGACATTTTGATCCGGCAACGGACGCTTTTTGCGCCCTCGCGCATCGCCCGCCCGTGGCTGACGGGGCTGGGCCGCGAGTACCGACAGTCGCTGCTGCTTCTCGGGATGCTCAATTTGCTGCTTTTGGTGGTCAATTTGACCGACGTGGTCTATGTCTGGTTCGGTTTTGAGCCGATGTCGGCCTCAAATTTGAAGCAATATGTCCACGAAGGGACGTATTTTTTGATCGGCTCCATCCTTTTGGCGATGTTCGTGCTGTTTCGGATTTTCCGGAAAAACCTCAATTTTTATCCAAAAAATGAGGTTTTAAAGCTGCTTTCGCTGGCTTGGCTCGTCCAAAATGCCATCCTCGTGCTTTCCGTCGGCATCCGAAATTGGCGGTACATCGACAATTATGCCCTCGCCTACAAACGCATCGGGGTGGTTTTGTTCCTCATCTTGGTGGCCGTCGGCCTCGTCACGCTGTGGCTGAAAATCCGCGACCGACGCTCGCTTTCGTGGCTTTGGCAGCGCAACAGTTGGGCATTTTATGGGCTGCTTTTGGCCAATTCCATAGTGCCGTGGGACACTTTTATCACGCGGTTCAACTTGGCGAGGCCAACCCAAACGGGCATCGACGCCGATTTTTTGATCAGCGAGGTCTCGGACAAAAACATAAAAATATTGGAGGAAAACAAAGACCTCTTGGCCGCAAAACCGATGAACGCGCAACTTTCGGAGGGCGACATCGAGCGTCGGCTCTTGATCAAAAGACAGCGGTTCGAGGCGGAACAATCGGGACTTTCGTGGAAATCGTGGAATTTGGCGGACGAGGCGAACAAGTGATTTTTTGAACCAAAAAAAGTCGCTTTGCCAAATAATGGTTTTCAAAAATGGACTAACTATGCGCCAAAATTTTTTTGAGAAAACTTTGGCCAAATGGCAAAATCAAAACTGGGCAGACCGCCCAAAGAGGAATCGACCGCCAATAAATACGACAAGATCATCAAGGAAAACCTGATAAAAGCGGCCCCGGCGATTGCCAAAAACCTCCTTTTATTGGATTTCACGACGCTGGAAATGATTGCCCCCGACATGCACACGACGCGAGAGCGAAAAGCCGATTTTGTGGGATTGATGACCCGAAAAAATGGCAAAAAGGAAATCTTGCACCTCGAATTCCAGATTCGCGGCGACTCAAAAATGCTGGTCCGGGAACTGGATTATTTGTCGGCCTTGATCAGGAGGCACCCGAAATTGAGGATACACCAATATGTGATCTACCTCGGGAGGACCAAACCGAAAACTGCAACCGAAATTCAGACGGAAGACCTGTATTTTCGGTATCGGGTGCTATGGATTGGCGATATTGATGTGCAACTTTTCTTGAAATCCAAAAGCCCGGAAGAAATTGTCCTCGGGATACTTGCCAACTTTGGTGAAAATGACCCTACTTTTGTCGTGGACTCTATGATTTCCGCACTTCAAAAACAGACCACGAGCGGGCTTGATTTTTTGAGGTTCACCACACAGCTCCGGGTCTTGGCCCACGTTCAAAAATTGCAACCCATAATTGATATTGTCATGGAAAAGATTTCAAGGTTTTATGATGAAAAACAGGATTTCCTCTATTTGAAGGGCACTTCTGAAGGCATCGAGAAAGGCATCGAGAAAGGCATCGAGAAAGGCATCGAGATCAAAACCATCATTTTCGTGAAA
This sequence comes from Saprospirales bacterium, assembly GCA_031414895.1. Taxonomy (GTDB): domain Bacteria; phylum Bacteroidota; class Bacteroidia; order Chitinophagales; family Saprospiraceae; genus JANOQP01. The sequence continues at coordinate 5,492 of JANOQP010000581.1, read as the reverse complement.
AACCTGCTTGCCACGAACACTTATTCGCCGGAGCAAATCGCCAAATTGGCTGATGTGACGGTCGAGTTTGTCCAAAAAATCATCGAACAGGCCAAAGGGGAAAATTGATTTTTTTTGAAAACCTTTTTAAAAAAAAGGGGGACAGAGCGAAATCTGCCCCCTTTTTTTGTGCTTTCCCGGAAAAAAACAACCGATAAAAACCGATTGCGCCCTCGCCTCGTAAATCAGGCAATTAAACGCAATTTTATTATGAAATCACCCGTCCGCCGCCTGCTTTATGGCATCCTCGTGTCCACTTGCCTCGTCTTCGCCGCCTTTATCGTGGTGAAGGGCAAGGACAAAACCCAGCTCCCAGAGATCAAAGAACGCACCGGTGCGCTTGCCGCCGCCGCCGAATGGCCCACCACCAAGGCGCGAGTCGAAAAACTCATCGCCGACCTTGGCAAAAAACCGGGCGACCCGAAAACATCCCTCCTTTTGGCAAAGGAAATGATGCAGGAAGGCCGCGCCACGGGCGATTTTTCGTATTACAACAAGACCGCGCTCGACCTTATCCGCGATGTTTTGGGCAAAAACCCGAAGAATTTTGAGGCAAAATGCCTCGAATCGATGATCTACCTTTCGCAGCACCGCTTTGCCGAGGGCAAAAAAATCGCCGATCAGGCCCGTGCCGAAAACCCGCACAACGCATTCGTCCACGGCCTCCTCGTCGATGCGAACGTCGAGCTGGGCGATTATCCAAATGCCGTCGAAATGGCCGATAAAATGGTCGCCATCCGCCCGGATATCCGCTCGTATTCGCGTGTTTCCTACCTACGTGAGCTGCACGGCGAGACCGCTGGATCCATCGATGCCATCAAACAGGCCGTCGCCGCCGGCGTTCCCGGAGCGGAAGAAACCGAGTGGGCCCGGATGGTGCTCGGCCACCTTTTTGAGGACACCGGCCACCTCGACAGCGCGGAAATGATCTACAACCTTTCGCTCGAAATGCGCCCCGATTATCCGTTCGCGCTCGCAGGTTTGGGCCGCGTGGCGCGTTTCAAAAAAGACTATCCTGCGGCGATTTCCTATTTTGAAAAAGCAAAAACCGTCATGACCGACATGGCCTTTTTAGAGGAACTCATCGACCTCTACAAACTTACCGGGCAGACCGATAAGGCCGAAAAAATGACCGATATCACACTCGATGCCCTTCTTGCCGACAATATTTCCGCCGGAAAGGACAGGGACATGGGCCACATTTCGGACATGGAACTCGCCAACCTTTACCTCAAAAAAGGCGACCTCGACCGGGCCCTCCAACACGCCCGCACCGAGCATGCCAGCCGCCCTCAAAACATGGACGCTTCGGCGACGCTCGCATGGGCCCTGTTTAAAAAAGGGCAGGTCGCGGAGGCTTTCCCGCTCATGCAAAACGCGCTGCGCACGGGACAGCAGCAGCCCGAACGGCTCGCAAAAGCGGCCCTCATTTTCGCCGCGAACGGCAAAATAGCAGAAGCAGAGGCGATGAAAAAAATGGCCTTTTCGTTGAAACCCTATTTGGATGAATTTTCGGCAGACCTGAAAAACTGAAAGTCGATTTCATCCAAATAAACTGCCCGTCCAAAATGCGCAAAACCACAATTTTCGCCGCCCTTTCCCTACTTTTCATTGGAAAAATGGCCGCGCACACCATCAATTACGAACTCGCCGCCATGCCGAAGGACCAACTCGGATGGAGCTATATGAAGCTCGGTTTCGAGCATATTTTACCGCTCGGCGTGGACCATATCCTGTTTGTTTTGAGCCTTTTTTTGCTCTCCTCAAAACTTTCGACCATCGTTTGGCAAGCAACGGCGTTCACGGTCGCGCACTCGATCACGCTCGGACTGGCGATGTACGGATATATCAAGCCGCTGCCGACGGTCATCGAGCCGATCATCGCGCTGACGATATTTTTTGTGGCCATCGAAAATTTGTTGGTCGAAAAACTGCGCCCCGGTCGCATCGCGGTCGTTTTTGGCTTCGGCCTCGTCCATGGAATGGGCTTTGCTGGGGCATTGGCGGGGCTGGGCCTGCCGCCGTCAAACTACCTTTTTTCGCTTTTGAGCTTCAATGTCGGGGTCGAACTCGGCCAGATCACCGTCATTTTGCTCGCCTGGGCATTGGTCGGGCATTGGTTTTCCAAAAAGGAATGGTACCGCCGCCGGGTCGTCGCGCCGGCATCGATCGCGATCGCGCTGATGGCGCTTTATTGGACAATCGAGCGGACGTTTTTTTGAGTTTTTTGCCACAAATTGCTCGAATTTTCAGGTCAACGAGACTGTCACCCTGTAAGAGTCTGCGCCAGTTTTATACCAATTTTGCAATGAAAACTAACATTATTTGAGTTCGTTTTTTGAAAAACCCTGCAAAATCAAACGCAGACCCTTACAGGGTGACAGTCTCGTTGACCTGAAAATTTGAGCAATTCGTGGCAAAAATCAATTGAGCTCAAACTGCAATTTAGCGAGGCTCGAATACGCCCCCCGGTCGATCAGCGATAGTTCGTCGTGCGTCCCTTTTTCGATGATCCGCCCGTTTTCCATCACATAAATGCAATCGACCTCGCGGATCGTGGCCAAACGGTGCGCGATGATGATGCTCGTGCGGCCCTGCATGAGGCGGTTGAGTGCCTCTTGGACCGTTTTTTCGCTCTCGGCATCGAGCGAGGAGGTCGCTTCGTCGAGCAAAAGGATGGACGGGTCGCGCAAAATGGCACGGGCAATGGCAATTCGCTGCCGTTGCCCGCCGCTCAATTTCACGCCGCGCTCGCCGACGATCGTTTCGAGTTTTTCGGGGAAAGTCGAGATGAAGTCCCACGCATTTGCCTGCCGGGCGGCCTCGATGATCTCGTCGTCGGTCGCGCCGGGCTTTCCATAAAGGATGTTTTCGCGGATGGTGCCGCCAAAAAGGATGACCTCCTGCGGGACGATGGCAAAATTGGCCCGAAAACTTTCCAGTGAATAATCGTGGATGTCGCGCCCGTCGATCGTGATCTCGCCCGCGTCGGGGTGGTGAAATTGCAGCAAAAGCTGCATGATCGTGCTTTTGCCCGCGCCACTTTGGCCAACAAGCGCGACTTTTTTCCCGGCGGGAATTTCAAATGAAATGCCTTTCAACACAGGTACATCGGCCCGCGTCGGGTAGCTGAACTTGATGTTATCAAATTGAATATCGCCATGAAAACGACCCGCGACCGCGTTTTTTCGTTCAAAGGAATCGTTTTCGGTCGGGCTTTTGAGGATTTCGCGGATGCGCTCCGTTGCGCCGACCGCGCCGACCAGCTCGGTGTAAAAATTGCCGAGGCCCGCGATCGCGCCCCCGATAATGGCCGTGTTGATGCCAAAACTCAACAGTTCGCCGGACGTGATCTGGCCCGCTTGGAGCATTTTCGCGCCCATCCAAATGATGAAAAACAGCGCGCCAAAAAGCACCGTGATGATGAAAACCGAAAAAAGCGCACGGCCCGCCGCGTATTTCATCGACACTTTCACGACCGAGTCGGAGGAGCGGGTGAACCTGCCGACCTCGAACATTTCATTGGAAAAAGCCTTCACGGCGGCGATGCTTTGCAAAGTCTCGTCCAAAATGACGTTCGAATCGGCGAGCTGGTCTTGCCGTTGCTTGGACATTTTTCGCACTTTTTTGCCAAAAAACATGGCCCCGATGACCACGATCGGGAAAACGGCGAGCATCACGAGCGAGAGTTTTGGGTGCTGCCACGCCATGACGATGATGCCAACGAGCAGCACGATGATCTGTCGGACGAACTCGGCGAGGACGAAATAAAACGTGTTGTACAGTTTTTCGACATCGGCGGTGAGGCGGCTGACCAGCTCGCCGACACGGCTTTTTTCAAAAAACACCATCGGCAGCGAGACGAGGCGGCCATAAAGTGCGCGGCGCACGTCGGCGGTGCCGGATTCGGCCACTTTCGCGAACATCATCACCCGCCAATAGGCCATGAAACCCTGAAAAACAAGGATCGCGCCGAGTACGATGGCGGCGGTCTGGAGCGTCAGGCCGTACTTTGAATGGCCCTGCGCGATGTCCACCATGATGCCCGGGAGCTGCACGACGGCCATAAAAACGACGCTCGACAGGAACAAAAACACGAGGCCCAGCACAAATTGCAGCTTGTAGGGCCGCACAAACTCGAAGATTTCCAACGATTCGCGGAAGGCGGCGAGGGTCGGTTTTTTATTTTCGGACATTTTTTTGGGCAAAAGTAAAAGGGCAGCGGACAAAAGTGCCGGAGCGGGTGGCCCGACAAGTTTTAGGACTGTTTTTTTACAAAAAAAAACGCGGATTAAAAACTGCGGATACATTTGCCCCAATTCAAACCATTTTTCAACCAAATTTTTAGACAATGAAAAAACTTTCAAAAATCACCCTGGTCGCGGCCTTTGCCGCATTTTTCGCCCAATCGGCCTCTGCACAGCTCCAATTTGGGGTCAAAGTGGGCGGCAACCTCGCCAATCTCCGCTTATCGGACGATGCCGGGGAAGATATCAAATCGCTCGTTTCGTTCAATGCGGGCATGATCTTGGAAGCACCCATCACGGAGACCGTTGGGATCCGCACCGGTATCGAGGTCCAGGGCAAGGGCGCAAAAAGCGAGTTCTCCGAACCAGATTTTTCGCTCAAGGCGACCATTTCCCCCATTTATGTGCAGGTGCCGGTTGTGGTGGCCTACAACGGGTCGATGTTTTTTGTTGGTGCCGGACCGTATGCCGCGATGGGCGTGGCCGGAAAATCGAGGGTCAAATCAAGCATCTTTGGCGTGGAATCTGACGAAAACGAACCAATCAATTTCGGCAGCAAAGGGGACGACGACTTTTCCGCACTCGATTTCGGCGCACGGATCGAGGCCGGGCTGAAGCTCAACAAATTGCGAATCAGCGCAAACTACGACCTCGGCCTCGCCAACACGATACCAAAAGATGACCGCGATGGCGAGTCGGCACAACATGGCGTGATCGGCATTTCGGTCGGGTATATGTTCTGATTTTTTTGAAAAGTATTTTTTGGGAAAGCCATTCCGTGTTCGCGCGGAATGGCTTTTTTGGTTGTTGAAACGAATAATCGGATAACTTTGCTCAAAAATCATTCAACACATGACCGCATTGGAAAGAGCGACCTCCTTTTTGCCGGATATGTCGCAAAGCGAAATCGCACAACTGGTCCAGCGGGCGGCCCACAAAATTGCCGTGGACTTTCCGGGCATCGAAAAAAACGTCGGCATTTGTGGCGGCAGCGCCTGCATCATACGGACGCGGATCCCGGTGTGGTCGGTCATCGAGTATATCCAAATGGGCGTGGGAAAAGAGCGGATTTTGCGCAATTTCCCAACACTCCGGGCGCAGGACTTGGCAAATGCGTGGGCATTTTATGATGCGAACAAGTCAGAGATCGACCTCGAAATCATTGAAAACAACGAGGATTGAGCATGGCCAGACTTTATGCGAACG
>JANOQP010000580.1:0-4338 GCA_031414895.1 Saprospirales bacterium | reverse complement strand
TCAAGTCTTTTTTCATTGCACTGTCAATACTTTTTATTGGCGCACTGGTTGTTTTGTTGAAGGTTTCCATTGGCCTAAAATTTAGTTTGCCCAATCCCAATTTGTATCTCGATTGGGAAAAAACAATCAACAGCCGTGCGTTTTTATGGTCTGTTTGGATTGGCTGTTTGTTGCCCGCTGTATTATTGGTTTATCGACATTTCAACAGGCCGAGTGGCGCAGTATTTTTTCTATAATTTTAATACACTTTTACAAGAAAATGGAGCGCGAGAAAAAGCCCAAACATTTCATCAACCACCCGACCTATCCGGGCGGCAACAAAGCCTTTACCGACTTTATCTACGGCAACCTGAAATATCCAAAATTGGCCGCCGAGGCTCGCCTCGAAGGTGTCGTGCTTTTGCGCTATGACATTGACAATCAAGGGGTTGTATCGGATGTGCAGCTCATGAAGGGCCTCGGATTGGGCTGCGATGAGGAGGCAATCCGTGTCGTGAAACTGCTCCGTTTTGAGGTGCCCAAAAACCGTGGGCTGCGCGTTACTTTCCATAAAAACGTGCGCATCCAGTTCAAGATGGCGAAGGTTGAGGCGGTGCCCAAAATGCCCGCGCAACCCGTCGGGGATATGCAGGTCAGTTATTCGATAGTTCAGACAGAAAAACCCGCTGTTTTGGAGGATAAAAAACCGGCCATTCACAGTTATACGATCAACTATAATTTCAATTGATTTTACCATAAAATCAACACGCTTTTCTATGAGAACCTATCATGATTTATTGAACCATATATTGGAAAATGGCCTCGAAAAAACAGATCGCACGGGAACAGGGACAAAGAGCGTTTTCGGCCACCAAATGCGGTTTGACCTATCAAAAGGTTTCCCACTATTGACCACCAAGAAACTGCATTTAAGAAGTATAATTATCGAGCTTTTGTGGTTCCTTAAAGGTGATACGAACATCCAATATTTAACAGAGAACAAGGTCAAGATCTGGGACGAATGGGCGGACGAAAACGGCAATCTCGGCCCAGTTTATGGCAAACAATGGCGGGCCTGGGAAGCCCCAAACGGGCGGGTCATCGACCAAATTTCAGAGGTCGTAAAAACGATAAAAACCAACCCTGACAGCCGCAGAATGGTCGTTTCCGCATGGAACGTGGCCGATTTGCCCGATATGAAGCTCTCGCCCTGCCATTGCCTTTTCCAGTTTTATGTGGCCAATGGGCGGCTTTCCTGCCAACTTTACCAACGCTCCGCCGATGTGTTCTTGGGCGTGCCGTTCAATATCGCCAGTTATGCGCTCTTAACAATGATGATGGCGCAGGTTTGCGGCCTCCAACGCGGCGATTTTGTCCACACGTTTGGCGATACCCATCTTTATTTAAACCATTTGGAGCAGGCCAATCTGCAATTGACACGCGAGCCGCGCGAACTGCCCAAAATGGTCATCAACCCGGCGGTAAAATCCATTTTCGATTTTACCATAGATGATTTTTCATTGGAAAACTATGAACCTTATCCGCATATAAAAGCAGCGGTCGCGGTTTAAAAAGCGTCATTCATTTTAATGAAAGTCTTTACGATCCTCCAAACGTTCAATAAAGAAGAATGGCATTGGCTGTCAAAATTCGCGGACTCGCCGATCTTTAACAGGCACAGCGACGTAAGACAGTTATTGGAGTTTTTGCGCAAAAAAATAAACACTGATACGCCAGAAAAAACAGCTGCAGAACAAGCAGAAGTACAACTTTTCAGTAACGACAAGGCCAAATTGCACCATGTTTCCAATTACCTTTTACTGTGCGTCGAACAGTTTTTAGCTTGGCGCGAATACGAAAAAGATGAATCCGTCCACCCTTATTTCTTGTTGAAATCCTATCAGAGCCACGGCCTCGAATCCTCCTTTAAAGGCACCATGGACAAGTTCAAGAAAAAGCGCCAATTGCAACCGCACCGCAGCCCACATTTTTACCGGATGGACTATTTGTTGCAATACGAGGACTATCAATATCACCTCCGTCAGGGCCGCGCAGCGCCTTTTAATTTGCAGGAATTAAGTGCCGTCCACGACATCGGTTTTATTGCCGAAAAATTGAAGATTGCCTGCATTTTGGCAAGCCACCAGCGCGTCGCGGCAATGGAATACGATACAGGCTTATTGCAATTTGTGCTGGATTTTGTGGAAAAGCATCCACATTTATTGGAGATACCGCCAATTGGCGTTTATTTTCATGGTTATAAAACGGCTGTTGAACCGGACAATGAAATCCACTATCAATCATTGAGGTCCCGTTTTATTGACAATACACGTTGTTTCTCTGTTATCGAGCTCAACGATATCTATCTTTTATTGGTGAACTACTGTATTAGACGGCACAATTTGGGGAATAAAAACTTTTCATTGGAGGCCTTCAATTGGTACAAAGCGGGTTTTGACGCAAAGGTATTTGTGCAAAACGGGCGTTTGCCGCGTTTTACCTATTCAAACACGGTCGCGCTCGGCCTTGCTGTTGATGAATCAGATTGGGTCATTGATTTTATTGAGGAACATAAACAATTCTTACAAAATACGCACCGCGACGGGGTCTATTCGTTCAATTTGGCGCGCTATTATTTTTATAAGAAAGACTATAAAAAAGCATTGCCGTTGTTGTTAACCGGCGAACACGACGACCCTTTGCACGTTATCGTCGCAAAGAACTTATTGATGAAGGTCTTTTATGAGACAAAGGAAATCACTGCACTTTATAACCATTTGGACAGTTTCTCGGCTTGGCTAAAGCGCAAAAAAAACCTCGGCTATCAGCGCGACAATTCATTGAACATCATCAAGGTTTTACAGAAACTTTTATCGCTCCAACCTTCCGACAAAAAGGGCAAAGAGTCCATCCATTCGGACATTGAAAAAACAAAGCCGTTGAGCGAGCGCGATTGGCTTTTGGAGCAATTGGAAAAAATAAAGGTTTGATCCCCGGTTATGCGGAAATTTATTTCAGCTGAAACCCGGCGGAAATAAATTTCCGCGCAACCGGGGTTAGGGTTTTTGCTATGTTTGCAAAAATAAAATTTAGTCTCCTTTGCCCGTGCCCATTTCAAAATTCCCGGATTTCAAGATTATTTACCTCGACAAACAGCCCGATTTTGACCGGGCGATGTCCGAGATCGACCAACTCGACATCATCGGTTTCGATACCGAATTTGTTGGCGAAAAAACATACGTCCCCGTCCTTTGCCTGTTGCAGATTGTCGCCGCCGAGCGGATTTTTCTCGTCGATACGCTGAAAGTCCACGATTTGTCGCCCTTTTTGGCCATTTTAGAAAATCCCGCGACCCTCAAACTCACCCACGCGGGCGACAACGACTATAAATTGATGAACCAACTTTACGGCACCGTGCCGCAAAACACGTTCGATTCGCAGATCGCGGCGGGCTTTGTCGGGCACAATTACCCGGCGGGCTTCGGCAAGCTCTGTGAAAAGGAGCTGCACGTCTCGCTCTCAAAATCGCACACGGTCACCGACTGGGCCGCCCGCCCGCTGCCGCAGAAAGCCATTGATTATGCCGTCGAGGACGTGAAATACCTGCCCGGCCTGTACAAAAAATTGATGGGCAAGCTCGACCGCCGGGGCCGTGCCGCATGGGCAAAAGAGGAAAACGCAAAATGGGAAACCCCCGATTTTTACCAGGCCGACCCCAATAAAGAGGCGTTGAGCGGCGAGCTCGTCTATCAGCTCAACCTTGCCGAACAGGTCTTTTTGATGCGCCTATACCGTTGGCGGCGCGGGCGGGCGGAGGACATCAACCAGCCGCGCGAGACCATTTTGCAGGGAAAATACATCGGCGGCATCGTAAAAGCCGTCAAAAATGGCCGCGAGGGCTTCCAAAACAACCGCACCCTCCACGAGGGCGTTTGGCGAAAAAACCTCGAAGAATGGCTAGCCCTCTACCGATTGCCCGCGACCGAGGAAGAAAAAGCCGTCCTCGCCGCCCTCCCCGGCTCTGTCGCCGACGACCCGGAGGGCGAATGGACCATGGACCTCCTCTATCTTTTCGTGCGCCGCCGCTGCCTCGACCAACAGCTCTCCCCTGCCCTCGTCATGCCGCGCGGCGATTTCAACCGCCTCCGCCACAACGACGCTGAACTCGACGAAAGCTATCGCGCGGGCTGGCGGGCCGACCTTTTGGGGCCGGAGATCATCGACTGGTTCGAGCGGCGCGAACGGATGGAACTGCATTTTTCGGGGGGGAAAGGAATGCTTTCCATGGTGTGAAAATTTGATTGGACATGGACGATAAACTATTGACAGTCAAGGATTTATCCGTCCATTTCACGACGG
>JANOQP010000579.1:0-3637 GCA_031414895.1 Saprospirales bacterium | reverse complement strand
ATATTTTTCAGGTACTCGAAAAATAGCTTTCGCCATAATCATTCCTACAAAAAACCACATTCCACTACCTTCGCCGCCCAAAAAAAGAAAAGCCCGCCGCACCAACGGGCCAAAAAAAGATTTTCCAAAACATGACATCGCAACAAATCCGCCAAGCCTTTCTCGACTTTTTCGCTCAAAAAGGCCACAAAATCGTCCCATCCGCCCCCATCGTCCGCAAAAACGACCCGACGTTGATGTTCACCAACTCGGGCATGGCACCGTTCAAAGACTGCTTTTTGGGCAACATGGAGCCGCCCGCCGCCCGCGTCGCCGACACCCAAAAATGCCTCCGCGCGAGCGGAAAACACAACGATTTGGAGGATGTCGGCATCGACGGCTATCACCACACGATGTTCGAAATGCTCGGCAACTGGTCGTTCGGCGATTATTTCAAAAAAGAGGCCATCGAATGGTCGTGGGAGCTGCTGACGGGCGTTTTTGGCATCGCCAAGGACCGCCTTTATGTGACCGTTTTCGAGGGCGACGCGAAAGAAAACCTCGCTTTTGACCAAGAAGCCTTCGATTTTTGGAAGCTCTGGATCGCCGAGGACCGCATTTTGATGGGCAACAAAAAGGACAATTTTTGGGAAATGGGCGCCCAAGGCCCATGCGGCCCATGCTCCGAGATCCATATTGATCTGCGCCCGGACAGCGAGCGCAACAAGATCGACGGAAAGACTTTGGTGAACAACGACGACCCGAACGTGATCGAGGTCTGGAACAACGTCTTCATGCAGTTCAACCGCAAGGCCGACGGCTCGCTAGAACCGTTGCCCGCGCAGCACGTCGATACGGGGATGGGCTTTGAGCGGCTTTGTCGGGCCGTCCAAAAGACTGCGTCGAATTATGACACCGATGTTTTTACCCCGCTTTTTCGCGTAATCGAGGGCCAAACCGGCCTAAAATACGGCGGTTCTTACGAAAAAACGGCAAAATCGGACATTGCCATGCGCGTAGTCGCCGACCATATCCGGGCGGTTTCGTGCGCGATCGCGGACGGTTGTTTGCCCGCGAGCAGCGGGGCCGGCTATGTTATCCGTCGCATTTTGCGGCGGGCGGTGCGCTATTATTATTCGGGCCTCGGCCAAAAAGAGCCGATGCTCTTCCGGCTTGTCCCGGTCTTGGCGGCTGAATTTGACGGCGTTTTCCCGGAACTGAAAGCACAGGTCGATTTCGTCGCGAAGGTTGTTTTGGAAGAGGAAAAGAACTTTTTGAAGACCCTCGAAGCGGGCCTCCGACGGTTTGACCTGCTCGAAATTTCCGAAAAAACCGTCTCCGGCGCGTCGGCTTTTGAGCTTTACGACACCTATGGTTTCCCAATTGATTTGACCCGTTTGATCGCCGCCGAAAAAGGCTTTCGGGTGGACGAACCCGGTTTTGAGACCGCCCTCGACGAACAGCGCAAACGCTCAAAAGCCGATGCCGTCAAGGAATTTGGCGATTGGGTCGAGCTGACCGACGACAAAAACGTGGAATTTGTCGGCTACGACCAACTCGAGGCCCGCGCCAGCCGCGTCGTGAAATACCGGACGGTCTTGGTGAAAAACCAGCAACAATTTCACCTCGTCCTGAACCGCACCCCGTTTTATCCGGAGGGCGGCGGGCAGGTTGGCGACACGGGCGTTCTCGATTTTGAGGGTGAAAAAATCCGCGTTTTGGAGACGAAAAAGGAGAACGACCTCATCATCCATTTGGTGGAAAAACTGCCGCATTTCATCGCCGACCCGAACGTTCGGGGCCAAGTTGATGCCAAAAAACGCCTTTTGACAGAGGCAAACCACTCCGCAACGCACCTTTTGCACGCCGCGTTGCGGAAGGTTTTGGGGACGCACGTCGCGCAAAAAGGCTCTTTTTTGAACGATGGGACGCTCCGTTTCGACTTTTCGCATTTCCAAAAAGTGACCGACGACGAGGCCCGCGAGATCGAGCGGATCGTGAACGAAAAGATCCGGGAGAACATCCCCCTCGAAGAGGCCCGAAAACTGCCCATCGCCGAGGCCCAAAAAGCGGGCGCGATGATGCTATTTGGCGAAAAATATGGCGAAACCGTCCGCATGATCACCTTCGACCCAACGTACTCGCGCGAACTGTGCGGCGGCTGCCACGTCAAAACGACGGGGCAGATCGGTTCTTTTAAGATCACTGCCGAGACCGCCATCGCCGCCGGGGTCCGCCGCATCGAGGCCGTGACCGCGGAGGGCGCGGAGGCTTATTTTGGGGGAAAACTGGCGCGGCTCGCCCTTTATGATGCCGCCCTGAAAAACCCGAAAGACCCGGCAAAGGCCATCGCAGACCTGCAAGAATTGGCCAAAAGCCTCCAAAAACAACTTGACCAGACGTTCGTTGAGCAGGCCCGTGCGCTGCGCGGGGATTTGAAATTGAAAAAAGAAACCGTCAACGGTATCAGCCTCATCGCTGCCGTCATCCCGATCGGCGACGCAAATGCGGTGAAAACCCTCGCCACCGAGCTCGAACAGGAGCTTGGGAATGCCGTGATCGCCCTCGGTTATGTCATCGGTGGAAAGCCGCAATTGAGCATCAAGATCAGCGACAACTTGGTGAAAACCAACAACTTGCACGCAGGGAACATGGTGCGCGAACTGGCCAAAAAAATGTCCGGCGGCGGCGGCGGGCAGCCCGGTTTTGCGACCGCTGGCGGGACCGATTTGGGCGGGCTGGAAGCTGCCGTGGCGGGGGTGAAAGGGATGGTTTCCTGATATTATTTCCCTACTTTTGTGCATAAAATGATGTAAACATGGTCGCTGAAGCCACTTTATTGAAGTTGAACAAAGAAAGCATCTTGCAATTTTTGCGCGACAACCGTTCGGTTTTGCGGGCGATGGGTGTTGTGCAGATTGGGCTTTTTGGCTCATTTGCAAAGGGCAATCAGGGGCCTGACAGCGATATCGACCTGTTCGTGGACATGGAAAAAGCCGACCTTTTCAAGTTGGCCGAACTGGCCCTTTTTTTGGAGGCACATTTTGAACGGAAAGTGGATTTATTGAGGAAAGGCAAACATTTGCGACCCACGTTTTTGCGATCCATCGAAACCACGTTGGTTTATGCTTGATCCGATAGTTGCCGAATCGCTGGAAATCATTGACCGCGCCATTGAAACCATTCAGTTCCGGTTCAAAAAAATCGTGACCACCGACGCTGATGACCTTTCAGAGGACGAAATCACGCTCCTCGATTCCATCGCAATGCGCCTTTTGCTCATTGGCGAATGCACCAAACGGATTGAACACCACAGCCCTGGGTTATTTTCGAGCCACGGGATCGAAGCAAAGCCGATTATCCGAATGCGCGATTTCCTGTCCCATCATTATGAGGACGTGGACTTGGGAATCATCATGGAAACCTGTACCGCCAGATTACCCGATTTTGGGGCCAAAATCAATGCAATGCGCCAATAAAAAACAGCCGCCCGTAGTGGGACGGCTGTTTTTTTTTGTCTTGAATGCGCCCGGCCAAAAAAAAATCACGGTTTTAAAAGTTTTTTTTCAAAAAAAATCAAACCCCGTTTTCAACAAAACCGTATTTTTGAACGGGTAGTTTTGCGCAAAATGAAGATATTTTAATTGAAAAACTAAAA
>JANOQP010000578.1:0-3416 GCA_031414895.1 Saprospirales bacterium | reverse complement strand
CCAAAGGCAACCAGATTTGAACAGAAATATCGACATCGAACCCCCGCAATGGCCCAAGGATTGATTGATTTACCCCTAACTATCAAAGAACTTTTAATGAGAAGGCCTCATTTCTTGCCATGAATTAATCATTCAGTATCCCAATTTGATGGTTGCCGGAATGAACGCGGAACGGCTGATTTCCTATCAAATCCCGCCCAAAATGATGGAACGCTACCTGTTCCTGACAAACAAGCTCAAATCCGATGCCTTATCCATTGAGGAAAACAACGAGCTTTTGAGTTTATTGATGATAAATCAGGTCATCAGCCTTGCCAAAGTTCGGATGGGCCGAAAACTGGCCGCCGCATGAGCTTGGCAATTTCAAAATCAATCCGGTCGGCGGTCAAGCAACGTGCCGGGGCGCGGTGCGGATATTGCAAGATACCCGATTTGGGGTTTGCCTTTCCCTTTCATGTTGACCATATCCGCGCCAGCAAACATGGGGGCAGGTCTGTTTTGGAAAACCTTGCCTACTGTTGCCCCGATTGCAATTATTTCAAAGGGACCGATTTCGGCACTTTTTTGGAAAACAGGATAGTGCTGTTTTTCAACCCGCGAAAGAACGAGTGGGCAGGGCATTTTCGGGTAAAAAATGGGGTCATTCTTCCTTTGTCCGACATTGGGGAGGCTACGGTCAATATGTTCCAATTCAACTTGCCGCCTCGGATTGCCTATCGCCTCGAATTGGAGCTGGCCGGCTTTTGAAAAATAACGGCCAATTGACTGACAATCAATCAATTGGCCGTTATTTTTCAAATTCAACAAAGCCGAAAATCAACTCTTTTCCGCCACTTTTATCAACGTCCCCACTTTCACGGTTTCGGTCAATTTCATCCCGTTCAAAATGGAAAACTCCTCCAAACGCGCCGACGGAACACCAAAACCGGTCAAGGCCGCGCTCAAAGTTTGCGCCGATTGGACGGTTTTTATGCGGATGACCTCTGGTTTTCGGTTGAGTTTCGAGGCATCCGTCAGCGCGGCAAAACCCCGCAAACTGGGCCCGAACTCAATGCTGTGCAGGTTCCAATGCGCCACTTCCGCGACCCCGATGACCGAATAAACCAGTCCATTATATAGGATGAAATAGGCCGCGACGCGCAGTTGGCCCTCTGCTGCCTGCGGTTGATTGGCGGCAGCGGATGCGCCCACATTTTTTCGCTCCTTGCGGGTATCGGTTGGCTGGGTGGTTGGCTTTGTGGTCGTGCGGCCCTGTGTCGGCTGGGCCTGTTGGCCTTGTTGTTGTGCGGTCGCCTGTTCCGCGACGATGGCGTAGGCTTGCAGGCCATTGACCGTCGTTGGCTGGTTTTCGATGGCTACGAGCTGGTTTTTTTCCAAAAAAGCCTTTGCCGCTTCCTGTGGCGTTTTCTCGGCGGCGAGCGTCAAAATGATGGCCGCGTCGCCATCCGGGTGGGCGGCGACGAACTGCGTGGGCGCGTTTTGGGTCTTCCAGCCGCTCGGGACGGGCAGTTGAAACTTCAGTTCCGGATGGTAAAAAACATTGTTTTCGACAAATCCCTGCTTCGGGTCGTCGCCATAGACCATGCCCTCGAGGCGGCGGAGATAGCTTTCGCGCTCGATTTTATAGCTGCCCGATTTTTTTTGCTGAAATGCGCGGGCCATCAAATCCACTTTTTTGTTGCGCTCGCCGGGGTCGGGGTGGGTGCTCAAAAAATTGGGGACTCGTCCGCCCGATTTGTCGGTGAGCCGCCCCAAAGTGGTGAAAAACCCGGCCATTTCGCGGGCATCGTAGCCGCATTTTGACGAATAATCGACGCCGAGTTTGTCGGATTGGCTCTCGTCGTCCCGCGAGTTTTTGAGCATCAAAAGTTGCAGGCCCTGACTGGCGGCCTCGCCAAATTGCGCAAATTTTGCGGACGCGATCATCCCCGCGATGAGGCCGATCTGCCCGAGCACCCCTTTTGTGTACTGTTCCGCGCCGTGGCGGGCGGTCACATGGCCGATCTCGTGGCCGAGGACACCCATCAATTGCGCCTCGGAATTCATGTGCGCAAGGATGCCCCTTGTGAAATAAACGTAGCCGCCAGGCACCGCGAACGCATTGACGACTGGAGAATCGACCACTTTAAAATGGAAGGCGAGCGTCGGGCGGTGGCTGATCTTGGCCATTTGCTGGCCGCGTTCATTGAGGTAGGATTGCCAGGTTTGGTCGGCATATTCGCCCATTTCGGCCTTGATGGAGGGGTCGGCCTGTGCGCCCATCGCAAGCTCCTGTTTGGTGGACATGAAACTCAATTGGCGTTTCCCGGTCACCGGGTTGCGGGCGCAATTGCCACAAAAAACGATTGCGGCGGCAAGGGCCGCGAGGTAAATGGAAAGGGAGGTCTGTTTCATAAGCGTGTTATTTTTGATAAAAAAAAGGTGGTATCAACCGATTTTGAGTGCAAGTTTAATTGAATTTGGGAGAATCAAGCCGTGCCGAGTGCAAAATCCACCGCGGCCTCGACATGGATCTTGGCCGTGTCAAAAACCTCGATTTCGCAGTCCGCCGGACCGATCAGAAGCCCGATCTCAGTGCAGCCGAGGATGACCCCTTCGCAGCCGGCTTCCGCCAGTTTTTGGACGACCTTTTGGTAGAACTGACGGGAACTGTCGCGGATTTCCCCCAAAATCAGTTCTTCATAAATGATCCGGTGAACCTCGGCGCGATCGTTCTCATCGGGGATTTGAACTTTCAGGCCAAATTTTTCCACCAAACGGCCTTTATAAAATGCCTCTTCCATGGTGAACTTCGTGCCAAGGAGGCCGATTTTTTTGCGGCCCGCTGCCCGGATTTTCGCCCCCGTCCCGTCCGCGATGTGCAAAAACGGGATGGTCGTCGCCGCCTCGATCTCGGGCGCAACGAGGTGCATCGTGTTCGTCGCGAGGACGAGGGCCTCCGCGCCGCCCGCTTCAAGTTGTCGGGCAATCGCGGCCAATTGCTGGCCGAGGATGCCCCATTCTCCCGCGTGCTGTCGGCGTTGTATTTCATCAAAATCGACCGAGTGCATCAACATTTTGCACGAATGCGCCCCGCCGAGCCGCGCCCGGACCAGCTCGTTGAGCATCCGGTAATATTCGATGGAGCTTTCCCACGACATCCCGGCGATGATCCCCAACATTTTCATATTTTATGGTTGAAATTCGGTTGTAAAATTACCCAATTGGGTAAAACTGGGGCTTTTGAAAAAAACTTTCCCCTTTTTTGGAAAAAGTCAAAACATTGTCAGCTAGTTTTGACCGTCAAAAAATATTGGAAAGTTGACAAAAGTCGGGTGGTTTCGGTTTTCGTCCGCCTCACACCTGCCGCGAGGATGGCAAAATGGCAAAATGTTCCCTTTCCGCCGCCGGATTCGCAGGCACGCCCGACGCGCCTT
>JANOQP010000577.1:0-2606 GCA_031414895.1 Saprospirales bacterium | reverse complement strand
GTCGGATAAAAAAGCCGCTTTCGACGGGTTCTTTCAGAATGACAAAGCAATCCCGCACTACCAGCTAAATAGTTGCCCGCCTTTTTCCATGAAACCCTAAAATTCGTCCGGCCCTTTTTGCGGCGGGATTGGCAAGGGCCTGTTCGGACGCTGGAACACGACCGGGGCGTGCACGACCGCCACCTGCTCTTCATCGTCGTCCTGCGTAGGATCATCCGGGGTTTGTGGCAAGAGCGGCAGGTCGTCGTCCGACGGGTCGTCCGGTAATTGTTGCAACAGGATTTGGTCGTCGTCCTCGAACGAATCGTCCGGTGTTGGCGGCAACGGGCGAAGCGGGAGCAATTGCGGCGGCACCGGCAATTGGTTCACGGGCGCGACAATCGGCGGCGGGAGGAAATTGCCCAGATACGGCCCCTCGATTTCGATCTCTTTGAGGATCCCGCCCAAATAGCTGTTCTTGACCACATGGAGGTCGGTGACTTCTTGCGTTCCCCATACCTTGGGCATGATCGGCCGCTTTGCGCCCGAAAGCGTTTTTAGCCGGCTCAATTTTGTCGAGGAAACCCATCCCGGTACCGTGGCGACCTTGTTTTCCTGCACCATTGCCCGGACGACGGCCTGCGCGTTTCGGAACCGGTCGATCGCGACAACGGCATCCGAGGTGGGAAGCAGCGAGAGTTCTCGCGCAAAACTGTCCTCCGAGATGCTCAAAATACCGATCGCGGTGTCCAAATCGATGAGCGGCGGAAATCCTGGTGTTTTGGAGGAATTTTGGAACCCGTTCGTCGGTATCCAGCTTTTCCCGAAATTATCGTCGTTGTCGATGCCCACGACGCGGATGATATTGTTCGCGCCGTCCATTTCGAACATCATGTTGCCGGGATGCCGGTCTGCCGCGCCGATGATATTGTCCAAAAATTGGAGCGTCGAAAGCCCTTTTTGGATGATCGGGTCGGCATAATTGACCGGCACCATCCGCGGCACATGCTCAAAAACTGCCAAAATCGGGCCATTTATGCCGTCGCGCACCACCTCGACAAGGTCGTCCGTCTTGGCGTTTTCTTCATATTCTCCTTCGCCAAGTTGCCGCACCCTGACAAATTTTTGCCCCGGCGTTCCACGGACTACCTGGATCGCCTGCCCGATCTGTGATCGGCCCTCGAGGTCGGTCTGCTCGACAAAAACCGTGTCCGGTATGCAGTTGGTGGCCAAACGCTGGTTCACCAAAAAGGTGGCGACCCCGCGCTTGCTCTGTTCCGGGTTGCTCATTTCGATGCCCGCGTCGCTCCATGGGCCAATTTTTGTTTGCGGGGAGTCCCATTTTATGGCCGCCTCCATGCCGTTTGGGAGGATCATCGACGAGATCAGGCCTTTCGAGCCAAAGCCGAGCGCATGGCCAGGGTTCAACCGGATGCTGTTGACGGCGTTCAGTTCGCGGCGCTGTTTTTCGGCATTGATGACCTGTTGGAGGAGTTGCCGGGCCACTTCCGTTTTTTGTGTGTCCTTCAGGTTGGCCAACATGTACTCGTTTATCGCGATGATCAGGCCGTTTTTTGCGTCCTTGTCGCCGGGATTGTTGGTGTAGTTTTCGAGCGCACCGGTCAGGTCGAAAAATTGGTGGCTCATGTCCGCCCTTTTGTCCGTATTTATTGCGGTCTCCAGTTCCGCAACGGTCATGGTCGAAAAGGCTTTTTCATTGTCTGTGGCAACGAGTTTGCAATGGAAGTTCACCATGGTGCTCGAGGTCAACCCACCTTTTTTGGCCACACTGGTGAGGCCGATCTCGAGGCTGTATTTTTTTGCCCCGGCCAAGATGTTGAGTTCGTCAACCATGTCCAGCATCAGGGCTTTTAGGCCGTCCTCGTCCGCGCTTCTTGCGACAATGATTATTTCGTTGGGCAAAAAGGGGCGTTTTTGCGTCATGATTCCCAAAACCTGCGATTTTAGCAGTTCTGCGGAATTTTCGAGGTCCTTGCAGTTCCGGCAATCGAGGAGGATTTTTTTTTGCTTCGTTTCAATGGCGTTCTGCGCAAAAAATGCCGTCACCACCGCCCGGTCGGCAAGCCCCGTGAAAAGCACGGCCTCCTGCTTTACCTTGTTCGGCACGGTTTCGCCGACCGATTCCAAAAGGTTGTTCACGGGCGAATCTTTGCCCACGCCCCTCCATTGCCTGGTTTGAAGGTCTTGGATCGACTGGAAAGCACGGCCCTCAATATCGCCCTTGGTCCGCGCAACCAATGGTTTCCCCTTTTTTTTGGAGGTTTTTTTCCTGCTCGGTGATGGAGACCGTCTCATATTTGGATTGTTTTATGGTTTAAAATAAAAAATTACGGCTGCGCTTTGTGGCCCATCACCAACGACAGGTTTTTCAGCAATTTTTTGTCGCCCTTGATCGCCAATTTCAGCACCGACCCTTTCGCAGCGATCGTCAGCCCGGTCGTGTCCGTGAACTTCCCGTCCTTCAATTGCATCGATTGGTCGCCGTTCAAAACGAAGCTCACCGGCCCCGGCGCGGACTGTTCGATCCGGGTGAAAATGCCCGAGATCTTGCCGCCCGCCATGTTCGAAAAATGCGCCCGCGTAAAATCCAGCTCGACCTCTTTTTT
>JANOQP010000576.1:0-5878 GCA_031414895.1 Saprospirales bacterium | reverse complement strand
TCCTTCCCTATCCCGGCACACAAGACAGTACCATTCTTTTACTGTCAGACCGTTTGTCCTTTTTGTGGTGGGGCGACAATAAATACCATGGAGGTGCTTATCCGACATCAATGAGCATTATAGACAAATCGGCAAACAACGGTAAGGGGAAAGTGGTGGTCAAAGAGAAGCTTTTTCTCTCCGATACGTTGGTCGGCGGGCAGTTGACCGCTTGTCGGCATGGCAATGGACGAGATTGGTGGGTATTGTTGAACGAATATGGGACAAACAATTATTATAGGGTGCTAATTTCACCAAAAGGGGTTGAGGTCATTGGAAAACAGTCGGTCGGAATCACCGCTTCAAAAGGGCTTGGGCAAGCTGTTTTTTCACCTGATGGAAAATGGTTTGCCCGTTACAATGCGCTTTTTACCAATCAGCCAAACTCGGTCGACATTTATAGTTTTGACCGATGCGAGGGCCTGTTGAGCAACCACACCCAATTTCAGCTCGACACAATCGGCAAGCCTGGCGGAATCGCCATTTCGCCCAACTCCCGCTATCTATATGTGGGTGCATGGGACACCATCCACCAATATGATTTACTGGCTCCTGACATTATTGGCTCCAATCAGGTTGTAGCCGTTTATGATGGTTTTTTGGACACAGCGTTGGGGGGAGTTCAGCCCAAAACGACCCGTTTTTTCACCATGCAACTTGCGCCCGACAACAAAATCTATATCACCATCCCGAATGTGGTTTCAAAAAGGCTTCATGTGATTGATCAACCCGACATTGCCGGAATTGGCTGCAACGTGCTTCAGCACAGTTTCCATTTGCCAAAACAGAACCTATTTTCTATCCCCAATTTCTCGTTTTTCCGGCTTTGGGATCTGCCAGGATCTGCCTGCGACACGCTCGGTATAAATGAGCCGATGGTTGCCGTACACTCGCCACCAATGACGAAATCGGGCGACTTTCAGCTTTCCCCAAACCCGGCCAACCTCGAATTCACCCTTTACTTTTCAGAAAACGGCCCCTTTCAGGTCGCTGTTTTGAACCTCGCCGGGCAGGCTGTTCAAACAATAGTGCTCGAAAAAGGGGAAAATAGCCGAACCATTTCCACTGAAAACTGGCCGTCGGGCCTGTATTTTCTTAAAGCCGATTGGACAATCGGCATATCCACTTTGAAGAAAATACTCGTATTGCATTAAAAAAAGCCCCGCCATCCAATTCAACGGAAGGCGGGGCTTTTTTAAGTAAAAGACCAATTTCGGATTGATTTTTTTGTCAAAAATGAACCGTATTTTATCAAAAATCAATCAATTGACCCGCTCAAAAATCCCCGCGATCCCCTGCCCACCGCCGACGCATGCCGTGACCATGCCGATTTTTTTGCCCGTCCGGGCCATGTCGTTCAACAGGGAAATGGAAAGTTTCGCGCCCGTGCAGCCGAGCGGGTGGCCGAGGGCGATCGCGCCGCCGTTCGGGTTCACGAGGGCCGGGTCGAGGCCGCCCTCTTTGATGACGGCGAGGGCCTGCGCGGCAAATGCCTCGTTCAGTTCGATATGTTCGATGTCGGCGAGTTTCATCCCGGCCTGTTTGAGCGCCTTCGGGATGGCCGCGCACGGGCCGATGCCCATGTAGATCGGCTCCACGCCCGCGACAGAACAGGCCACGAGCCGCGCCCAAGGTTTCAACCCGAGCGATTTGACGAGCTCGTCGCTGACGACCAAAACGAACGCCGCGCCGTCGCTCGTGGGCGAGGAGGTTCCCGCCGTGACCGTGCCTTTTGCGGCAAAAACGGGCTTCAATTTGGCCAAACCGACCGGGTTTGTGTCCGCCCGGACGCATTCGTCGCTGTCCACTTTGAATTTCCGCGATTGGCGGCGGTCGTTTTCGACAAAAATTTCTTCGATTTCGATGGGCAAGATTTCATCCCGGAACTTCCCGGCAGCAGCTGCGGCCGCCGCTTTTTGGTGGCTGCCCGTCGCAAAAATTTCTTGATCTTCCCGGCTGACTGCCCATTTTTGGGCGACAGCTTCGGCGGTCAATCCCATGCCGACGAGGTAATCGGGCGTGTTCGCCGCGACATGATAATTGGGCGCGAGTTTGTAGCCCGTCATCGGGATCAGGCTCATGCTTTCCGCGCCGCCCGCGATATAACAATGCCCCATGCCGGCCCGGATTTTGGCCACGGCAATCGAGATCGTCTCCAAACCGGACGCGCAATATCGGTTCACCGTCATGCCCGGCGCGTGGATTCCGACGGCGCGGTTGGCGATGAGGCGGCCAATTTGGAGGCCCTGTTCGCCCTCCGGGTTCGCGCAGCCGACGATCACGTCGTCCACGAGTTGCGGGTCGAGTTCGGGGGTCTCCCTCAACAAATGTTGGATGACCTGCACGGCGAGGTCGTCGGGGCGGGTGAAGCGAAAACCGCCCTTTCCGGCGCGGCCGACAGCGGTGCGAAATCCTTTGATGAGCCAGGCTTCCATAATTTTAACGGTTGAGGGCGGACGGCTGACGGTGAACGGGCCGAACGCTCTTGTTTAACGATTGACGGTTTTCCCCACATTTTGAGCAGGTCGAACGCCTTTTATTAAGGGTAAAATTAAATCAATTTTCAGAATTGCGCCGTCCGCCGTCAGCCGTTGGCCGTTCTGAAATATTGGTCATAGACCCATGCGTTCACGCCCAAAACGAGCGCGGCGGCGATCCAATGCCAGCCGCTCTTCTTTTTTTCGGAGACCAGTTGAAAAACGCCGTAGCCGCCCGCGCCGATGACGAGATATAAATAGGGGATGAACCATTGCGCGGCGAAAAGCCCGGCGAAGATCAGCGCGGCCTGGCCGATGTTTTTGATGAACTGCTGCATTTATGGGTGCTGGTTTTGAAAAATTTTGGGCGAAAAATAGTCGAAGCCTTTTCCCAAACCTGCTTTTTGCCACAAAATTTTCATCCCCAAAAAAATCGGGATTTCGCTGCCGCCAATTTGCCTTTTGTGCTGAACTTCGCCCGACCAATTTTCAACGGGCCCCGGCCCGTCTCATTTGAAACCTCCCTTCCAAATTTTTCAAAACTGCCTGCCGACAGGCAACCAACACCACACACCATTCTCATGGCAAATTTTGGCACAAAAAATCCAGCCGCCGACCTTGAACGGTACGGCATCCGTGGCGTGAAAAACGCATTTTGGAACCTCACCCCGGAGGAGCTCATCGAAGAGACCATCCGCCGCGGCCAGGGCGAACTTGCCGATAGCGGCGCGCTTTGCATCAAGACCGGAAAGTTCACGGGCCGCGCACCGAAGGACCGGTTCATCGTCCGCGACAATATCACCGAAAAGCACGTCAATTGGGGCGATGTGAACCTCGGTTTTGACCCGAAAAAATTTGACGCGCTCCATCGCAAAGTTTGCAGCTATCTCCGCAAAAAAGACGTTTTCATCCGCGACGTGACCGCTTGCGCGAGCGCAGAGGCACAGTTCCAGTTGCCTGTCCGCGCCATCACCGAATACCCGTGGAGCAGCCTTTTCGTGAACAACATGTTCATTGGGGTCGAGGCATCGAAAATCGAGAGCTTTGAGCCGATGTGGCGGGTCGTTTGCGCGCCCGGTTTTCAGGCCGTGCCGGAAGTTGATGGCACAGCGAACGCGAATTTTGCCATCATTAATTTCAAAAAGAAAATTTTGCTGATTGGCGGGACAGGTTATACGGGTGAAATCAAAAAGGGTATTTTCTCCGTCATAAATTTCGCGCTTCCCGTCCGTGCCAAATCCGCGCTACCGATGCACTGCTCCGCAAACGTGGGCAAAGCGGGCGATGTCGCGCTCTTTTTCGGTCTTTCCGGAACGGGCAAAACGACCCTTTCCGCCGACCCGAACAGGGGCCTGATCGGCGACGACGAACACGCCTGGACCGACCGCGAGGTGTTCAATTTCGAGGGCGGTTGCTACGCAAAAACCATCGACCTGACCGAGGAAAAAGAGCCGGACATCTTCCGCGCCATCCGCCACAACGCACTTTTGGAGAACATCGAATTTTTCCCCGGCACGCGGACGGTCGATTTTGAGAGCAAAAAAATCACCGAAAACACCCGCGTCAGCTACCCGATTAAGCACATTTCGAACGCCGTTTTGCCGAGCCGGGCCGGGCAGCCAAAAAACATATTTTTTCTCACCTGCGACGCTTTCGGGGTGCTGCCGCCGATCTCGAAACTGACCGAGGCGCAGGCCATGTACTATTTCATCAGCGGCTACACGGCCCGCGTCGCGGGGACCGAAATGGGCATCACCGAGCCAAAAACGACTTTTTCCGCTTGCTTCGGTGCGCCATTTTTGCCGCTCCACCCGGCGAAATACGCCGAGCTTTTGGGCAGCAAAATGAAAAAATCGAAGGTCAATATCTGGCTCCTGAACACCGGTTGGTCGGGCGGCGGATACGGCGTCGGCAGCCGGATCAAGTTGAAATTCACTAGGGCCATGATCTCCGCTGCACTCACTGGCGGTTTCGACAATGTCGAATTCGAGATGCACCCGGTCTTCGGACTGCCGATGCCAAAAAGCTGCCCCGACGTGCCGGCCGAAATGCTCAACCCGCGCAACACATGGGCCGACAAAAAAGCGTACGACGCAAAAGCCAACCAATTGGCGGGCTTTTTCTCCGACAATTTTAAAAAATACGCCGACCAGTGTTCGCCCGAAATCGTTTCGGCAGGGCCGAAAATGATTTGATTTTAAGGCAAAAGTTAAAAGTAAAAAGGCAAAAGTGGGGGAAACCGCGCTTTTGCCTTTTTACTTTTAACTTTTGCCTTAAAATCAAAGATCGCCCAGTTGCGGGCGCAAAACGATGTCCTCCACGACCGCCGAGGGCGATAAATTGAACGCCGCCCAGGTCATGTCGGCGATGTCGCGGGCCTGCATGAGCCGCGCCTCGGGCAGTTCGACGCCGCGCCAAGCGTCCGACCACGTTGCGCCGGGCGAGACGGCGGTCACTTTGATGCCGCGCGGTTTGAGCTCCTCGCGCAGGTTTTTTGAGAAGCCGATGAGCGCAAATTTCGAGATCGAATACGATCCGCCGCCCGGGTACGCTTGCAGCCCGGCGATGCTGCAAATATTGAAAATATGGCGCGGCGGGCGCGTTTCGAGGAGGCTGCGGGTCAGCCGGTACGCGCTCATCAAATTGACTTCGAGGAGGTTTTCGAGGCGGCCCTCCGGCTCGGTCGTCACGTCGCCGGGGAGGTAAATCCCTGCATTATTGACCAAAACGGCTATCGAATCGGTCGATTTTTCAACAAAAACGGCGAACGCGGCGACGTCACCTTTTTTCCCAAAATCCGCAGCGAGTGTGTGCACCCGGTTTCCCGTCGAGCTTTCGATGGCGGTTTTCATCTCAAAAAGGTCGGCCTCCGAACGGGCGCAAACGATCAAATCGAAGCCCTCGCGGGCAAATTTTTCGGCCGTCGCGCGGCCCAAACCTTTGGTCGAGCCGGTGATGACGGCAACGGGGTTTTTCATGGATTGAGGTATTTTGTTTTGAAAAATTTTTCAAAAAAAGACAGTGCGCCAAAAAAAATCAGCCGCCCGAGCAAGGCCCACGGCGCACCGTGCAGGATAAAATCCCACCAATCGAGCAATTTCATGCCGATCGCGCCGCCCTCGATCCAGCGGAGCTTGCCCCAAAAATGCGGCTCCGGGAAAAACGGCGCGAGGCCCAGCGTTGCGCAGAGCGCGGCCACCCAAAACCATGAATTGACGAGCGTTTTCATATCGAGGGCAAAAGTAAAAAGTTGTGGCCCCAAAATCTTGGCCAAAATCGACATCAAAAACCCCGCTCCCCTGTTTTGGTTTGAAATTTACCGAAGTTGAAAAACATACTTATCGCTGGCGGGTCCGGTCTGA
>JANOQP010000575.1:0-11581 GCA_031414895.1 Saprospirales bacterium | reverse complement strand
ACTTTTGCCTTTTGCCTTTTCACTTTTGCCTTCCAGCCAACCTTCGCCGTTGATCATTTGGGCCATTTCGCCCAAAGTCATGCCGTGGACGATCGGAATCTCGAGCATCCCGACGAAACTTTTTTGGGCAGTTTCGAGCACCGGGCCGTCCACAAAATGGCCGTTCGGGTTCGGCCGGTCGAGGACGATGAGCGGTTTTTGGTTTTCGGCGCAGGCCTCCATGACCAAAAAAAGCGTGCTCAAATAGGTGTAAAAGCGCGCCCCGACATCTTGGACATCAAACACGACGACATCGATTTTTGATAGATCATCTGCGCCCGGCTTGTTCTTTTTCCCATAAAGCGAGATGATCGGGATGCCCGTTTTTGGGTCGCGGCCATCGCTGATTTTTTCGCCCGCGCCGGCCTCGCCGCGAAACCCGTGCTCGGGCGCGAAAATTTCCAACACATTGATTTTCAACGAGTTGAGCGTGTCCGCGAGGTGCGTTTTGCCAACCAAAGAGGTTTGGTTGACCACGAGCGCGACCCGTTTATTTTCCAAAAAAGGGAGATATTCCGGCATGGATCCCGCACCGACCGAGATGTTTTTCGGGCCAATCGGGTGGGGGATTGATGCAGGTCCGGCGGCCGGATTTTGTTGTTGGAAACAGGAAAAAAAAAGGAAAACGGCGAGGGAAACGGTTTTCATAAAAATCAAAGTTGAAAGCCGACGCGCACGCCGATATCGAACTTGAATTTTTTCTCACTGAAATTGCGCTCCCCATTTTGGCTTCCATCGATATTGAAACCGACATCCTGACGGAGGTTTTTGCTGAAACGCAGTCCCGCGCCAAGAAACCATTCCGCCGTCAATTTTGGGTAAAGCGTTTGGTACCCGTAATGGACCATGATGTCCATGTTTTTTTGGTGCTCGGCCTGCCAATTGTTGATGTCGCGCTCGATCGTGCCAAGCCCCTCGACGACCTTTTGCACTTCCCGACGGTCGGTCGAATAGCGAAAAACGGGCGCGATGTACATCCCGTCGAGGCCCTCGCTTTCCCAAAAAAGCCGGGCCGAGGCCGAGGCCAACAGCCCAACGCCCCCGCTCCGGCGGATTGATTGGTCGTTGTAATAATCGGGCTCGTCGGCAATTGTCCATTGTTGACTTTCGGAATAGCCGCCCTCTTCGGTGAGTTCGTCGATTAGCGACGCGTAGTTCGACCAAATGGGCGGGAAGGTGGCGCCGAGGCCAAATTGGAGGGAGACATTGTCGTTCACCTCCTTTTCGAGCTCGACCATTTGGCGGCCAAAAATGTAGGCCGTCGGGCTTGTTTTCAGGACCATGGGCCGTCGGTATGGGCCGGTTTTTTTGTCGTCATTTTTTTTGTCGTCGCCGAAATCGATCACCTGCACGTCGGGGTCTTTTTTCTTCGGTTTTTGGGCAATGACGATTTGGGAAAAAATGGTGGCGGCAAGCACCAAAAAGCAGGTGCGGAAGGAATTGGTGGTCATCAAAAATGGAATTTTTAGCGTGAAAATTATTTTGGGTGAAGGTAATATTTCGGGCCAATTAGCGATTGAGCGGTGACAAATGGTGCATTTGGTTCTCCTTTCTATCGAGGGGCGGCCAAAAAATTACCTTCGCCGCACAAATTTTTTCAAACAAAATCATTTCCTAAAACTTCAATTTATGAAAAACATCGCAGTCATTTATCTGCTTTCTATCCTGTTCGCGAAGTCGCTTGAGGCCCAAAAAGCGGTCGTCAAGATCAGCCCGGAGATCAAGCTAGCCAAGTCGAAAATGTTTCAGGACCACCTCGTGACCGACAAGGAAGGGGCGCATTATCTCTATTTTTATGAATACGGCGGCAGCGGTTTTATGTCCACTTCGCTGTCGGTGGACAATGTGATCATCGAAAAATACGACCCGAAGTTCAAAGAGGTCTATTCAAAGGAATTCAAGTCCGACCGCAAGGGCCTGGAAACGCTGGGCCTCAAATATTTTCAGGGGAAGTTTGCGTGGCTCTATTCGGAGGAGAACAAAAAGGAGGATTGGATCAAATACGGCATCATCCCGATCGGCCTTGACGGCAAACAAGCCAAACCGGTGGACATCGCCAAGATCAAATACGAAACGCGCCGCGACCTGCCGAGCATCGTTTGGGACATCTCGAAGGATTCGAGCAAAATGCTGATCCGGGCCATCAGCGACAACGATGATGACGACCAGGACCTCGGCGTTTTTGTCTCCGTCCTCGACCAAACCTACACGCCGATTTGGTCGAAAAAAACCAAGATCGACCACTCGGAGGAAACCATCGCCATCCTCAAATCGCACCTGCTCAACGATGGCAGCGTCTTTTTGCTGGCCAAAGTCTACGAGGGCAAAAAAGCCAAGGAATCTAAAAAGGAGAAGAAGAAATCCGTCCCAAACTACGATATCATGCTTTTTCGGATCACGAAAGATTCGGACAAGCCGAGCGAGATCAAACTGAACCTCGGCGACTCGTTCATCCAGGGCGCGTCGCTCACTTCCGACGCGGCGGGCAACCTCAATTGCGCCGGATTTTACTCGAACACGCGCAGCGGGAGCATCCAGGGGGTGTTCTTCCTAAAACTTTCGCCCGATGGGGCCGTGCTTGCGCAAAGCAAAAAGGAGTTCACCGTTTCAGACCTAAAGATTATCGGAAAAGGGAACACAAAAAAGGACAAAACGGGCGATGAAGGGCTGGAAAGTGGCTTCACATTCTCCGATTTTTTGATCAAGGACGACGGCTCGGCGGTCGTAATTTCAGAAGAGAATTTCAGCGTCACCACCAGTTATTACAACCCGACGACCAGATCGACAACCTATCGCACTACTTATCACAGCCACGATATCGTCTTTTTCAGCATCAAAGCGGACGGGAATATCGAGCGCGTGACCGTCATCCCGAAATATCAGGTCGGCAGTTCGTCCTTTTTCCAATCTTATGTCGCGATGGTGAACGGCCAAGATGTCGTCTTTTTTTACAACGAGGACGAGGACAACATGGGCAAGCCCGTTGTGAACCCGAAGCCGAAGCCGACCGGCAACTTCAAGGATTGCGTCGCCGTGATGACCACCCTCCAACCGGACGGAAAACTGGTCCGCAAACAACTTTTCGAGGCCAAGGATGTCGAGTCGCTTTTCGTCCCGAAAAACAGCACCCGTTTTTCAAACAACCAACTGTTTTTCGTCTCGCAAAAATTCAAGATGTTCGGCAAGAGCAATTTCCATATCGGGACTGTGACGATCCCGTAAATGCTTTTTTTGTGGGCATAAAAAAAGGGCGGCGCGGTCAAGCGTCGCCCTTTTCTTTTGGGTTTTCGGAGAAGAGCTGTTTGAGTTTTTCGGCGGTTTCGTTGTCGGATTTTCGGTTCAGCCCAAGCAATTCCTTGATTTCATCGGCATCCGTCAAGTTGAAAATGTACTTTCGGAGCGTTTGCGCAAGCTCTCCTAAACTGATTTTATTGTCCAATCCTTCTTCAGGCAAATTGTTCTTGAGTTTCATGTTCGGATTGTTTTTTTAGGGTTTTTATTATTCCAGCCACTATTTCCGACATCTCATCATCTCGAACAATGGATGCAATGTCGAGTGCATCCGCAGAAATCGGAATTCCAAAAACTACCGCTTTTTCATCCATTCTATCCCGGATTTGATCAAAAAAACATTGTATGATTTCTGCAAGTTCGATAGTGTTGAAATAATTTTCAGCGAGTTTTGGCGTGACCACTTCATAGTTATGCATCAGCCATTTCAACCCTTTCAAGGTTTTGGTTTTGTGTTTTTCAGCATCATAATTTAAAACAAAAGGAAATTCCATCTTTGAAAAGTTGAATTCTTGTTCGGTAAAGATAGCGGTCGTACCTCCAAATAATTCAATATTTCTTCGTGACTTTGCCCCGTCCAGACCAATTTTTTCATGAAGAAAATCCTCGTTTCCGGCTGTTTTGATATGCTGCACAGCGGCCATGTCGAGTTTTTGGCGCAGGCCGCGCGGCTCGGCGACCAGCTTTTTGTCTGCATCGGCTCCGACAAAACGGTGTTCGACTTGAAGGGTCGCCCGCCCGTTTGCAACGAAAACGAACGGAAGTTTATGCTCGAAAACTTGCGGATGGTCGATGAAGTCCGGATCAGTCGGGGCAGCGGGCACCTTGATTTTTTGCCGGAATTTGAGGAAGTAAAACCCGATGTTTTGGTCGTGAACGAGGATGGGCAATCTGAAAGCAAAGCCGCACTTTGCGCCAAATACGGAATCGAGTACCGTATTTCAAAAAGATTGCCACACGATAAATTGCCATTTCGCTCCACAACAGATTTGCGAACCATCGAAACCATGCCCTTTCGGATCGACCTCTGCGGCGGTTGGCTCGACCAACCGATGGTCTCGAGGCACCACCCGGGGGCGGTCATCACGGCCAGTTTGGCGCCGACCGTCCAGTTCAACAACCGCTCCGGCATGGCCAGCAGCACCCGCAACAACGCGCTCAAACTTTGGGGCCCGCGCCTCCCGGTCGGCGACCCGCTCGAGCTGGGCCGCCAACTTTTTGCATTCGACAACCCGCCCGGCACGATCGACATCGCGGGCAGCCAAGACGCGCTCGGCATCACCTGCCCGGGGCTGAACCGCCACGATTACGCCGGCAAATTTTGGCCCGAAAAAACGACCGCCGTCCACGATGATGAAGTGCTCGATTTTTTGGAAAAACATATCTGCCTCGTCCCGCTTGGGCCTCGCGAGGGCAATTATCAAGTGACCAATAATCGGAAAATCACTGCGAAGCGGGCGCAAAAACTGGCAGGAGCCGCCGATTTTTTTTGGCAGGCCTGCCTCGAAAAAGACCTCGAAAAAATCGGGCGCGGCATGGCCGCCGGGGCATCCGCGCAATGGGCGATGTTCCCGAACATGGTCTTTCCGGGGCTTTTGGATTTGATTGATAAATATGAAAACATGGGCGCGCTCGGCTGGAAATTGAGCGGCGCGGGCGGCGGCGGTTATCTGACCTTGATCGCCGAAAAGCCTTTCGACGGGGCGATTTCGCTGAAAATCAGGCGGAAATAGTTTTGAATGCTACAAAAATGCGCCTGCCCCAAAACAAATTCCGGGACAGGCGCAGTCAATTTAAATTTTATCCTTTGCGAAGGGATCAAGATTCCTCCTCCTTTTTTCGGCCCGCGCGGGCGGCATTTTGAAGGTGGGTCAATTGGGTCATTTCACGGAGGTAATTAACCTCCGAAGCGGAAAATTCGCGCTCCAATGCCTTGACTTCAAGACCGATGGATTCCCCCAAAAGGGCGGCCAAAAAGTTTTTCAATTCATCGAGGAGCAAAAAGATTGCGTTGACCCAGGCCGGCAAGGTCCATCCGAAGATATCGCAGAGCATGTCGAGGATGACATTGAGCAACTTTTTGATTTCCTGGAACCATTTGAGGATCCACTTGAGGAATTTTTTCCCAAAACCGCCTTTTTTGAACATCGCCCGACAGGTATCGACTCCCTGTTGGGCCATCGCCACGCCCTCTTGGACTTTGAGGAAGGTTTGGAACTCCGCCTTTTGTGGCCCGCTGAGCCGTTCGTGGCTTTCGCGGATGAAAACATGGACTTTTTTCAGCTGCCCGTTCAAGGTCGCAGAGGTGCTTTCGGCCAGCATTCGGGTTTCGCCCTCTGGGCAGGCCTCGATGATGCCCATCGTAGATTCGGTGAGGAATGCCTCAAAACCGAGCAAGACCAGATCGAGCGATGGGCCGTCGCCGGGTTGGGCTTGTGGGGATTTTCTTTCAATTTCCATTTTTAGTGGTTTTTTTTGAGTGAAAAGAAAGGTTGATTTGATCAGCTAATCGACTTTCAATCGCGCCGACCGATCCTTCCTTACCCTGTTCTTCAAAAAAAATATATATTTAAAAATGGTGGCTCGTTTTGCCCGTTCATTGCTCATTTAAATGCGATCTCGGAGGCATTTTGAGTGAATTTATTGCCCCGCCAAAGATTTGCCCAGCACGAAAAACAAAAAAACCTCGTCCGGGTTCGTGATTCCGAGGCGGTTGTTGGTCATGTGCATCAGGTCGGGCCAGGCAGTCGCTGGGATGTTTGGCAACAGCAACTCGTTGATTTTCAACCAGTTGGCCGTGTTCGTGTCCATTTTTCCAGAAATATATTGTTCCCAAAAACCCTGCACGGCGGCGAGGGTGCCGTCTTTTTGTTTTTGAAAACCCGCCTCGAACGCCCGCTCGATTTCCGCAAAATAGGCCATTTGCTCGCCGTTCAAAAGTGGCCGTTCGGGCCTGAAAAATACGGGCATCCAATCCGCCGCGAGCTGCCGGAAATAGGCCGCCGCCTCCTTTTTCGTGAACCCCGAAGCGACGGCGACGGCTAGGTGCATTTGCAGGGCATCGCCCATTTTAACATCATAATCGCCGTTCGCGTGGCAGAGCCGCTGAAAGACTGTTTGCGAGCTTGCCGAAAAATAATTTTCCACAAAAGGATGGGCATCCGGCCCGCCAAACCGCTCGATTTCTGGCTCGAACGGCACGACGGCCAATTCTGCGCCAGCTTCTTTTTGAAAAATATCCGTTAGGAGCGGCGTCGCTTTTTTCTCAAAAAATTGGGCATGGCCGCGCAATCGAAGACGGATATGCTGCCCGCCCTCCATCGACCGGATGAAAAAATAGTCCGTGAATTCCGGCTCGACCTCGTGCAAACGGCGCATGAACGGCCCCAGCCAACGGACGATGGCGCCGTCGAGCGTCGGCTCTTTTGGAAAAATATGGATGCTCAACCAAGCCATTTTTGAAAGTTTTGAGTTTCGGGTTTCGGGTTTCAAGTTGGGTGCGATCCTCAAAAGTCCACCCTTGCCGAGGCCATAAAATGCCGCCCGGCTTGCGGAAAAAGGCCGGTCAAATTGTATCGCCCGCCGCCCTCGCGGGCCGCATACGGGTCGTCCGGCACGGGGTCGTAACTTGGCGATTTGAAGGCATACGTCCAGCCGTTCGGGACATAGTTTTTGTCGAATAGATTATTGATCGAAAGGATGAAAACCACCTCTTTGCCGATCAATTTTTTGGTCGAAAATTTGGTCCGCGCGTCCAAGTATCCATAATCCGGCAGCTTTCGAGCCGCGTTTTGGGTATTGTCCAAATATTGCTGGCCGACGTATTTGCCCATCAAAGACAATGAAAACTGTCCGATTTTCGATTTTTTTGGCAAAAAATCCCACCCGATTTCCGTGTTCGCCACGACTGCCGGCGAGAAGGCAAGGTCGGTGTTTTCAAAAACCTCGCTGAATTGTTTGCCCGTTTCCCAATCGTCAAAATACGCCTCGAAACGCTGGATTTTGTTCCTCGAAAATGCAGCGTTCGCTGACCAATTTGCACGGCCAAAAATTGCGGTCGCTGCCTCGATCTCGATGCCCGCACGATGGCTGCGCGGCACGTTCACACGGGTCGCCGCTCCGACATCGTTGAGCCGTCCGGTCGGTGCAAGTTGGTCGAAATAGTCCATGAAAAAGAGGTTGGCCGAGAGCCGCGCCGTCGGTTTTTCGAGCGACCAACCGGCCTCCCAATCGAGCAAACGCTCCGGTTTTGGGCGCGAAAATGGGGTCGATTCCTTGTGGTCGTCGCGGTTCGGTTCGCGGTTTCCAATGCCAAAAAAGGCATAAATTCGCTGTTTTTGCGCAATTTTTGATGAAAAACCAACTTTCGGATTGAAAAAATCAAACCGCACATCGACCGGCCCGGCGGTCAAATTTTCATCAAAACCTTCGTACCGATAACCGACGCGCCTCCATTGCAGGTCGAGCATCGCGCGGCCAAAACGGGTGGCCTGTTCAGTTTTCCAAAAAACATTGAGATCGGTCTTTCGCGCCCCGTCGTCGTAATAAATATGGCCGTCGGGCGCGGGGTAATTTTCCGCCCAAACGACCTCCCCAAAATGTCGGTTCTCAAACTCGTTCCAGCCGCCACCGAGGGTGCTTTCGGTCTTGTTTTTTTGAAAAAAAACGGCCCAGGTCGCGCCCTGAAAACGGTTGTCGAGCCATTTTTGGCGGATCAGATTGGTGGTTTCAGAAGCGGAACCTGCCGGGAAATTGTAGTCCGCCAAAAGTTCGTTGGCTTTGTATTCCTCATAAAAACCTGCGCCGTCTGTGCGGTGCAAATTGAGGTTGAGCCGCCAGTTTTTCGAAATTTTTTGGTTGAATAGAAGTTGGTAGTGCCTCTGCCCATAATCATCCACTTGGTTTTTATAGGGCCCCGTTGGCCGCTCCGTTCCTGCCGGGTTGAACGTGATAAGTGCCTGATTGTCAAGGTATTGCGTGGGCAAACCGTACCAACTTTGATAGGTTTTTTCATGCCCAGCGAACACATTTGCCCGCACAGAAGCACGTACGCCGACCCATGCGCCCGTCAAAAACCATGAATTGAGGTCGCTCGCCGCACGGCTAACCCAACCGTCCGATTCGATGGCCGAGAGCCGCCCATCAAACACAAAACCGCCCGGCAGCGCGCCCGTCCCGAGGTTGATGGCCGATTTTTTTGTGCCAAAAGAACCGAGGCTGCCCTGCACCGTCGCATAGGGTCCGGCGCGGTACCGGGTCGTCCCGAGGTTGATCGTCGCGCCGAACGCGCCCGCGCCGTTGGTGCTGCTGCCAACGCCGCGCTGCACCTGTATTTCGTCGGTCGATCCGGCAAAATCGGGCAGGTCCACCCAAAATACGCCCTGACTTTCGGCATCGTTGAGCGGGATCCCGTTGAGCGTCACGTTGATGCGCGTCGCGTCCGCGCCACGGATCCGAATGCCCGTGTATCCGATGCCCGTGCCCGCGTCCGAGGACTCGACGGTGCTGGTGAGCGCCTTCAAAAGATAGGGGACATCTTGGCCCTGATTGCGGTCGGCGAGCTGTTTTTGGGTCAAGTTGGTATGCGGAACGGACGATTCGGAACCGACCCGGGTGGCCGAAACGACGACCTCCCGCAAACTCGCCGTATCGCTCACAACCGATTGAGCTTCAACGTTTTGTGTAAAATAAATCGGGGCGAAAAGCAGCATTTTCCACGGCATCGACCGCGGGTTTTTAGAAAATAAATCGAAAAAGGACATCTGAAAAAAAAACAGGAACTGGTGAAAAAAGACCTGCACATGGGCGGCGCAGGTCGCACAAAAAACACCGTTCAGCCCGTGCCAATTGCCGGGCGGCTCTCCCTTCGCAGCATTACCTGCGCAGGTTCGATGGGTGTGATCTCAGCCTGTTTTTTAGAAAAAAAACGGCACCCCTTTGAGTTTCTGGGGGCGAAATTAGCCGTTTTTCGTCCGTTGCAACCAAGTCGCCATCAATAATATCGCAGCCGCAGCACGCCCGCCAATTGCTTTGAAAAGCGCACAACCTGACGGGTATATCCATATTCATTGTCGTACCAAACATAGAGGACAATGCTCCGTCCGTCCTTTGAAACGATGGTTGCAGGGCTGTCAAAAATAGAGGAGGTCGGATTTCCAACGAGGTCGCTCGAAACGAGTTCATTGGAAAACGAGTACTGGATCTGTTCGACGAGGTCGCCGTGCAGTGCCGCTTGCCGCATGATCTCGTTCACAGTTTCCTTGTCGGTTTTTGTGTCGATTTGGAGGTTCAAAACGGCCAATGAGACGTTCGGTGTCGGCACCCGGATGGCATTGCCCGTAAATTTTCCCGAAAGTTCGGGCATCACCTTTGTGATCGCGCTTTCCGCGCCCGTTTCCGTGATCACCAAATTCAGCGGCGCAGACCGCCCGCGACGGTATTTTTTGTGAAAATTGTCCAACAAGTTCTGGTCGTTCGTGTAAGAATGCACCGTCTCGATATGCCCTTTTTCGATGCCCAATTTTTGGTGGATCACTGCCAAAACAGGCACGATCGCATTGGTCGTGCAACTTGCCGCCGACCAAATATTTTCACTGTCCACGTCATATTTATTGTTGTTCACGCCATGCACGATATTGGGGATATCGCCTTTCGCCGGCGCGGTCAAAAGCACTTTCGATGCGCCCTTTGATTGCAGGTGCCGGCCCAGGCTCGCCCGGTCGCGCCAAACGCCCGTATTGTCGATGACGAGCGCATTTTCGATGCCATAAGAAGTGTAGTCAATTTCTTCCGGCGTATTGGCCGAGATCATGTGGATTTTATGGCCGTTCACCCACAAACATTGGTTTTCGACATCCGCGATCACCGTGCCGGGAAAAGTGCCGTGGACGGAATCGGTCCGCAACAAATCGGCGCGCTTGATGATGTCGTCCGGGTTTTTGTCGCGGGTGACGATGGCCCGGAGGCGGAGTTGCTCACCTTTTCCTGCCTGCGTGATGAGTTCCCGGGCGGCAATCCGGCCGATGCGCCCAAAACCATAAAGCACGACATCCTTCGGCACCAGTTTGATTTTGTCTTTGCCGATAAAATCCTTCATTTTTACGGAAACGAACTCCATTTCGTCCGAAAAACCCGCTTTTTCGTCCAACCACTCAACGCCGATCCTGCCAATATCGAGCCGCGAAGGCGCAATTTGCGCCCGCAAAATGGCCTTCGCAAGCCCCAAAGTGTCGTGTACGCTCAACGGGTGCTTGACCACTTCGCGTGCATAATGGTGCAATTGCAGCAGTTCCGACGCACTCCGGTCGACCATTTGGTTGCGGAAGATCACCAGTTCGATGGACTTGTCGAACCACAGTTTGCCAATGATGCCGATCAGTTCAAGGGCCGCTTTTTCATCCTCGATCCAACTTTTGAGGGAATTTTCATAAACTTGCTTTGACATAAAACGATATGGTTTGGTTGATAAAAAATTGGTTAGGATTTGATGCGGGCGAAAATACACAGCCAACTTAATTGTTCTTAAAATTGCCGCCCAATCGAAATCCGCAATCAAAAAAATGCTCACAGCTTATCAACTCTTAAAATCGCTCCATATCGTCGGCTTCGTTTCGTGGTTTGCCGGGATGTTCTTTTTGGTGCGCCTGTTCGTCAACCATGTCGAGGCAATGGCCCGCCCGGCCGCCGAGCGCGAAATTTTGACCGCACATTTATTGGGGATGGAAGGCCGCGTTTATCGAATAATTATGACCCCCGCGATGATTTTCACGTTCATCTGCGGATTTTCGATGGTCGCCATCGGCGCAAAACTTGGGCTGGATTGGATCTACCAAAGCTGGTTTCAAATGAAATTTTTGCTCCTCGCCGGGCTGGTCGGCTATCATTTTTGGTGCAAAAAAATACTCGCCGACCTCGAAAACGGGCGGCCCACTTTCGATTCCTTCCAATTTCGGCTTTTCAACGAAGTGCCGACACTCTTTTTGGTGGCGATTGTTTTGTTGGGCGTTTTTAAGAACACGCTCAACCCGGCAGCGACCATCTTTGGGCTGGCGGTTTTTGGCGGCCTGATGTTCCTCGGCGCGAGAAAATATAGGAATCGGAGGAAATAAATTCGTAACTGTTTACCACATAGGTGTATTGGTTAAACAGGTTGTACCCGTATGGCATTCCAAATTGGGTGCTGATTTTTGAGGGCTTGGAGAGGTGTTTGGTTTGCTATTCCCTGATGGGGGCTGGCGTTATTGTATTCCAT
>JANOQP010000574.1:0-2740 GCA_031414895.1 Saprospirales bacterium | reverse complement strand
TCGTCGGTCGGCGGCAAGGCGGTCTGCATTTATGAGACACCAAAGGTAGCCATGACCCTGATTTTGCCGTCGCGCTATCGAATTTTTTGATTTACGAGATACGATGTACGAAATACGATATTTGATTTGCCGTCGTGCTTTCGAGCATTTTTGAACAGTTCCGGGAGTCCCAAAAATCAAATATCGTGTTTCGTACATCGTATCTCGTAAATCAAAAAATTCAATAGCGCGAAAGAAAAAAAAGCCCCATCAATCAGGGTGCATCCGGGGCCAGCGTGTCAAAAGGTTGATTTTGGGAAAAATGGATTTCCCAAGCCGCATTTTTTAAAAAAACTTTTCAATGAAAAAACAACTCATTTTGCTGGCCATCGCGGCCGGCCTGGCATTTTTTTGCCCAAAAATCACCTTCGGCCAAACGCAAACCCTGAAAGGCCGCATCCTCGACAAATCCGTGCGCTCGGAACTCATTGGCGCGAGCGTCCAAATCGGCATCGGCACGGGCGCGGCCTCGAACCTGCGCGGCACGGTGACGGACGCGAACGGGCAGTTCCGTTTTGAAAAATTGCCGCTCGGCAAATACACCATCACCGTCTCGTTTTTGGGCTTCAAAAACGCCGTCATCCCGAACATCGAGCTGAACGCGGGCAAGGAAACCGACCTGACCATCGAACTCGAAGAGCACATTTTGGTCGGCAAAGAGGCCGTCATCCGCGCAACGATTGACAAAGAAAAACCGCTCAACGAGCTGTCCACCGTCTCGACGCGCACCTTTTCGGTGGACGAAACGCGGCGTTTTGCCGCCGGTTTTAGCGACCCGGCGCGGATGGCCGTCTCCTTCGCGGGCGTGGTCGCGGGCACCGACGGCAACAACCATATCGTCATCCGGGGCAACGCACCGAACGGCCTCCTCTGGCGGATGGAGGGCGTGGACATCCCGAACCCGAACCATTTTTCGAGCACCGGCACGTCGGGCGGCGGCATTTCCATCATTTCAGCGCAACTTTTGAGCAATTCGGACTTCTCGACCGGGGCTTTTGCGGCTGAATACGGCAACGCTTTGAGCGGCGTTTTCGACCTGCGGTTACGAAAGGGGAACAGCGACCGCCGCGAGCACACCGTCCAAGTGGGCGTGCTCGGCGTGGATTTGGCGACCGAGGGGCCGTTCCGGATGGGCAAAAACACGGGTTCGTACCTCGTCAATTACCGCTATTCGAGCCTCTCGATGCTGGCCGCGATGGGCGTTCCGCTCGGCGACGAGGTGACGAAATTTCAGGATTTATCGTTCAATATCGCGATGCCAGCGGGCAAAATCGGCACTTTTTCGCTCTTCGGCATCGGCGGTTTGAGCTCGTCAATCAACGCGGGCGAGGCCGATAGTTCGCTCTGGAAGGCCAATTCGGAGAAAAAATACCCGTACGATTTTTTGGCAAACACGGGCGCAATCGGCCTCACGCACAACAAAACCTGGGGCGGCGACACTTGGCTAAAAACCATCCTCGCCGCCTCAAAAACGGAAAACACGACCCTCGCCGACCAGTTTGTTTTGCCAAATTATGCGCGGCGGCGCGAATATGAAAGCTCCGCCGGGCAGCAAAAAATCACCGTTTCGACGGTTTTGAGCCATAAATTTAGTGCGCGGCATTATTTGCGGACGGGCGTTTATGTCCATTTTTTGGGCTACGATTTCAGTCAATCCGACCGCGACGAGGACGAAAACCGTCTCGTCGAACAACTCCGGCAGCGCGGAAATACCGAGTCCGTGCAGGCTTTTGCGCAATGGCAATATCGCCCAACGGAGCGCGTGACTTTTAATGCGGGGCTGCATTCGCTCGCGCTCTTGCTCAACAAAACCGCGTCCATCGAGCCGCGCACGGGGCTGAAATATGCGTTCAGCGACCGCCAATCCATCAGCATTGGCTACGGTCTGCACGGGCAATTGCAGCCGCTTGGCGTTTATTTTTTGAAGGATGAAAACGGGAAATTGATCAACCCCGACCTCGAAATGACCAAATCGCAGCATTTTGTGCTGGCCTACGACCAAATGTTGCGGAAAAACCTGCGGCTCAAAACCGAGGTTTATCACCAAAAACTGTTCAACGCGCCCGTCAACCGGGGCGAAAAAACCAGTTTTTCGATGCTCAACCAATACAGCGACACGCCTTTTGAGGTGCTCGAAAACACGGGCCGGGGCCGCAATTTTGGCCTCGAACTGACGCTCGAACAGTTCCTTTCGCGCGGATTTTACTTTTTGGCATCGTCGTCGATTTTCAAATCGGAGTATCGCGGTTCGGACAAAATTTGGCGGAACACGCTTTTCGACAGCGGCTATGCCAGCACGTTGACCGCCGGAAAGGAATGGGACTGGGCAAAAAAAGGCCGCGACCGCAGTTTTGGCCTCAACATGAAGCTCGTTTCGGTCGGCGGGCACTGGCAAACGCCGATTGATTTGGCAGCCTCGATTGCCGAGGGCGGCGAGGTTTTGGATGAAAAACGGGCCTTTTCGGAAAAGCTGCCGGACTATTTTCGGCTCGATGTCGGCGTGAAACTCAAACGCAACTATCGTCGCCTGACCTCGACCGTTTCGCTCGACATCCAAAATGTGACGAACCGGAAAAACATCGGCGGGAAGTATTACGATGCCGAAAATTTCGAAGTGAAATATTGGGAACAGGCGCCGCTGCTGCCGATTTTGGCTTATAAACTGGAGTTTTGAAAATTTGCCGCAGAGGCGCAGAGGGCG
>JANOQP010000573.1:0-2307 GCA_031414895.1 Saprospirales bacterium | reverse complement strand
CCATCAAAAAATTCCAATTTGACGCTTATGAACTCGAACTGATTTTGGCCGAAAAGGGAGTGGTTCATTGATAGAATTGATTCATTGGTCAATTGTGCGGGCATTGTAAGATCGGGCAATATGCTTTCTATTGAAGAACATGAATTTGATGCTGTTATTGATATAAATCTCAAAGGCACGTTCAATATCTGCAAAAGCGTGTTGCCCGTTTTTCAAGAACAAAAAAGCGGTGTTATAGTCAATCTGGCTTCTTTGGCAGCCCAACGCGGCGGCGGTTTGGTCGGCGGAGCGCATTATGCCGCTTCAAAAGGCGGTGTGATTTGTTTGACCCGTTCCATTGCCAGAGAATTTGCCCCGCTCGGCATTCGCGCCAATGTGATTTGTCCCGCCATGATTGAAACGAATATGCTGGACGGACTTTCGGAAGCACAATTGAACGAGGCCGTTTCCGCAATTCCGTTGAAACGAGTGGGCAAAACCGCTGAACTCGCGGGGACTTGCCTCTTTTTGGCTTCCGAACTTTCGAGCTTCATCACCGGGGCGACGATTGATGTGAATGGTGGGATTCAAATTCAATGATGAATGATTTCAACTACAATTTACAACAATGAATAAGTTTACAGTACTCCTCTTTTTGTTGTTCGCCTCTTTTTGGCGCACGACCGCCCAGACCCTTGATTTCGAGGGAAAAGAATTTGAAATCACCAACGCCAAAGCAGCCGTGGTGAAAATCAACGGCAAAAAAGCCCTGAAAGTCGAGCGCGATTTGGACAAATTGGGCTTCGACGAGACCCGTTTGGAAGCGACAGTGGACGAACCTCATTTTGCAAAACTGAAAGGGCTGGATTTGCAAAATGGCATCATCGAGTTCAAAATGTTGAGCCGAATCCAAAACCCGTCGCCATTCAAAAATGCACAAGGTTTTATCGGGCTTGCCTTTCGGGTGGCCGAAGACAACTCGGCTTTTGAGTCCATTTATCTCCGCCCAGGCGTTGGGCGAAAGGACAATCAAATTGCCCGAAACCACACGGTTCAATACTTTGCTTATCCAGACTTCAAATTTGAAAAATTAAGAAAGCCGGAATACAAAAATCAATACGAAGGTTATGCCGATGTTGGGCTTGATGAATGGATTAAGATGCGCTACGAAATAAGCGGCGCGTCTGTAAAACTCTTTATCAATCATCAAAAAAGTGCCGTTTTTGTCGTGCCGCAAATGCTCGGCAAATCCAAATCGGGTAGCATCGGTCTTTGGGTGGACATTGGCACGGAGGGCTATTTTCGTGATTTAAAAATCACGAAACTGCCCGACAGCCCCGCCGAAATTTTCGTGAAAACGCAGGAGCCAAGTGCCGCGCCCATTGACCGTTTTTTCACCTCTTCCGATGGCGTGAAATTGCATTATCGGGTTTCGGGCAAAGGCGCGCCGCTGGTCATTTTTCCGGGTTATGGGCAAGATGTCACCAAGTTCAACCTGATTTATCCCGAACTGGAAAAGCATTTTACGGTCTATAATTTGGACTATCGCTGGTTGGGTCAGTCGGAATCGCCCGCGTATGGTTATCATATCGAGCGGTTTGCCAAAGACGCAAAAGAGATGATTGACGATGCCAAAATTGACCGATTTTACTTGTTCGGCCATTCAATGGGCAATGCCGTTTCGTGGTGCTATTTTTCCATTTTTGGGCAAGAAAA
Source organism: Saprospirales bacterium (assembly GCA_031414895.1). GTDB lineage: Bacteria > Bacteroidota > Bacteroidia > Chitinophagales > Saprospiraceae > JANOQP01. Next base: position 612 of record JANOQP010000573.1, on the reverse strand, counting down.
AATCATCAAATACATCCTCGGCGACGAAGCCCCGTGCCTCATCACCGACCCGAATTGGACAGAAAAAGAAGTGGAAACCTTCACCGGAAGCGCGAACAGAAAAGATATGTTCACGGCATGGCGACCGCCCGGAAAACCCGAAAACCAGACCTTTCAACAAGACATGATGAGCAATTTGCTCAACGACCACTTGGGCAGGGATTGGCGCGACGTCCTGCCGACCATCAAAGTGCCGACGCTGATTATCATGGGCGGCAAAAGCCATTTTCAGTCGCCCTTGCTTTATCAATATTTGAAAGAAACAATAAAAGGCTCGCGGCTGGAAGTTATCCGGGGCGGCGGTCATGGTTATTATGAAACGCACCCGGCGGAGTTCAATCAATTGGTGATTGAGTTTTTGAAAGATTAGAAAATGCATTGAGGAAGCATATCGGGCTGCGGAGAAAAAAAATAAAAAAGCCGAGAACTAAGTGCTGCCGTAAATTGCTCCTAAACGTCGCACCTTCGTCAGCACAAACGTTCTCGGAGACTAAAAAAGATAAAAAATAGGTAACTGTTTAGCCCCTCCCAAATGAGGGGTAGAAAAGAAATCATAACTTGTGTCGTCAAAAA
>JANOQP010000572.1:0-2636 GCA_031414895.1 Saprospirales bacterium | reverse complement strand
TCGTCGTGACCGATGCGAACGGCTGCGAAGTGAGCGTCCAAAACATCGTTGTGACCAATATCGTCGGCACGGTCGAGCCGGATTGGGCACGCGGCATGAAGCTGATTCCGAACCCGACCGCCGGGCAGGTGCAGCTTCTTTTTGCCAAAATCCTGACCAGCGAAATGGAAGTTTCCATCCACGATGCGACGGGCCGATTGGTTGCCCAAACCGTTTCGGGCGACCAGTCGATTGACCTCAACCTCGCGCATTTGCCGGAAGGTATTTATTCCGTTCGGATGCGCTCGGCGGATGAGGTTGGCGTTCGGATTTTGGTGATTCAGCGGTGATAATTGGGAAAATCAGGCGGTGAGCCATCAAGTTACCGCCTGATTTATTTTGATAAAAAATACAAATGGGTTGGTGCATACTTCTGGAAACAGGGTATGCATCATTTTTGTAAAAAATGAATGGGGCTTTATAAAATCAAATTTCAAAACCATGTTTCAAAACGCTAAAACGGCTTTGTTCCTTTCCATTTTTGTGGTTTCCGCGGCGCAGTCGCAGTCGCTGCCCATCAATTTTGAATCGGCCATAACCACTTCCAATTTTGAAAATTTCGACGGCGGCATCGGCACGGTCATCGCAAACCCACAACCGTCGGGCATCAACACGAGTGCGACCGTCGCCCAAATTGTTCGGAACGGCGGCGCGATTTGGTCGGGGAGCAAGATAAAACTGACCCAAAACCTCAACTTTTCCACTTTGAACACCCTTTCGATAAAGGTTTTCACGACCGCACCGATCGGTACGACGGTCAAATTTAAACTGGAAGGCGCGGGCCCGGCGACCGAAAGGGACGCAAAAACGACGGTCAGCAATGCTTGGGAAACCTTGAAATGGGATTTTACGGGAACGGCAGCAAATCTAAATTACCTCGTTTTCATGTTCGATTTTGGAAATGTGGGCAACGGCGGCGCAAACTCGACCTTCCTTTTTGATGAGGTCGAGCAACTTTTCGGCGGCGCGCAAATCAATCTGCCCGTTGATTTTGAAGGTTCGACCACCAATTATTCGATGACCGATTTTGGCGGAAATGTTTCCTCGCTCGTTTCAGACCCGACGAATACAAATAATAAGGTGATGAAAGTCGTCAAAACGAACATGGCCGCGAATTGGGCCGGCACGACCATCGGCACGCCCGGCGGTTTTTCGGCAAAAATCCCTATGACTTTGGCCGATTCCAAAATGACCGTCCGCGTTTGGACTCCGGCGGCGGGAACTCCAATTCGTTTGAAAGTCGAGGACTCAAACGACCCGACCCACACTTGCGAAACGCAGGTAAATACGACGGTCGCGGGCTGGGAAAATTTGGAGTTCAACTTCGCCAACGAAGCTCCGGGCACGGCAACTTTGAGTTTCGGTCTGGCCAATGGTTGGAAATTTAACGAGGCCGCCATTTTTTTCAATTTCGGAACGGAGGGCGCAGTGGCCGGGGAAAAAACCTACTATTTCGATGATGTAAAATTCGGGAAACTCATCGTCGGCACTTTCAATCTTGAATTTGAAAATTTGCAAATTTTTCCAAATCCGGCCAGCGAGCAATGGACGATTTCACTCGAAAACAAGGAAATCGAGTCGGTCGAAGTGTTCGATTTGCTGGGCAGACAAATGCTTTTTGTTGAACCAAAAAGTCATTTGGCTAAAATCGATGCGTCCAATTTTTTACGGGGAAATTATGTGGCCAAGATTTCGACAAGTTCGGGGAGCCGGTTTGTCAACCTGATTAAATCATAAAAACCCTTTTTAAAAAATAACTGTGATGCACAGAGTTTTGTCCTTTTTTGCGGGTTCGATGCGCTGTTTTATCGGCCTCCTTTTTTGCGGGCAAATCATGCTGGCGCAAGCCCCGCCCGGCTATACCTATTGCGTGGACGAGGGTAAATCCTTCACCCTCCCCGCCAAAAGCGACCTCGCCTACGGCGCGAACAACCAGTTCGCCTATCTCTACAACCAGACGGGCACGGTGACTTTCAGCAACCCCTTTTTTGGCAACGACCCGGCTCCGGGGGTGCCCAAAAAGGGTTATTTCAAACTCGTGGACGTCGCGGCGGAACTCGCCAAGTTGAAAGCGGCCATCCTCAAAATCAAAAATCACCTCACCGGGACTGCGGTTTTAACCCCCGCCCAACTCAATGCCCAGGCCGACATCATTCAGGCAACCATCTCCTACGTCGCCGACGACAGTCCGGTGGTTTTGCAGGCCCTCGATTTGGTGGATTGCTACGATATGTTCAAAGGCCCGATTTTTATAAACGCGGCCACGAAGGGCGGTTTTCCCAATGATTTCGACGCATTGGACGGTCATGAACTGGTGCGGGCGGTGTTTTTGGTGCAGCAGGGCATCCTCGACCACATCTTCACGCAGGACAATTTCGGGAAATACAGGCCCATTTTGCTCGGTCGGAAGTTCAAAACGGCTGACAATTTCCCCGGCGTTTGCCCGAAGCCCGTTGATTCGCTGGCAACATTTACGGCCAAAATCAACGCGACGATGCCAAAAGATTGGGGCAACCGGACGGCTTTTTCGATGACCCCCGCCCGACGGCCAACGGGTTTTTACCTCGCCCCGGGTAGTTTGGGCAGGGTGAAAGTGC
>JANOQP010000571.1:0-2278 GCA_031414895.1 Saprospirales bacterium | reverse complement strand
TCGATGGGCATGTCGGGCGATTTTGAAATTGCGCTCGAAGAGGGCGCGACGCTCGTGCGGATCGGAAGCCTGCTTTTTGGCGCACGTTGATCCGCACTTTTGCCTTTTCACTTTTAACTTTTGCCTTTAAAAATGGAATTTATCCAAACCATCATCGAGTTCATCCTGCACATCGACGTTCACCTCGAAGCATTGATGGGCGAGTACCAATTGACAAGCTACGCAATCCTTTTTGCCATCATTTTTTGCGAAACGGGGCTGGTCGTCTGGCCATTTTTGCCGGGCGATTCTCTGCTTTTCGCTGCCGGTGCGATCATCGCAAAAACCGGCATACTCAATGTTTGGATCTTGATACCGCTCCTCATTTTGGCCGCGATCTTGGGCGACAACACCAATTATTTTTTCGGAAAAACGCTCGGTCAGCGCGTTTTCACCCGCGATTATTGGTTTTTGAAAAGAAAATACATCACCCAAACAGAGGCTTTTTACGAAAAACACGGTGGCAAAACGCTCATCATGGCCCGTTTTGTCCCCATCGTGCGGACGTTCGCGCCGTTCGTGGCCGGCGTGGGCGTTATGAAATACCGCCGTTTTATCGGCTATTGCATCGCCGGGGCCTTTCTCTGGGTACCGAGTTTGACGCTCGCGGGCTACTTTTTTGGACAGATCGAGTTTGTAAAAAACAATTTCGAGCTCGTCGTTTTGGGGATCATCGGGTTGTCGGTTTTGCCCGTCATTTTTGGGCTATTGAAAAGTCGGTTTTCAAAACCTGCGAAAGATGGTGGTTCAGGTGCGGCACATAATCTACCATCATAAAACCCGCCGTCGCCCGTCCGTTCCCGACAATTTCAATTTGGTTTTCCCAATAATTTTCCGGCATCGCGACCATCAACTGCGCGATGTGGAACTGGTATTTTTTCCAAAACGACAGCAGTTTTTTCCATTTCAAATCGCTGTAACCGCTCCTTTCGACCCAAAAATCGGCATCGTATGGCGGGAACTTGCTGCCCGGAAACTGGGCGGCCCGAACCCATTTTTGGTGATTGTTGTTCGCCGAATCGATGAGGTGGCCGATGACCTCTTTGGGCGACCAGCCGCCGTCCGCGCGTTTTTTTGAGGCTTCTTCTTCGGTGATTTTTTTCAATAAAGGGAGGCTTTTTTCGACGGCCTCGATGAGCATTTCGGCGGATTTTTGGATGGAAAACTGGGCAGAATGCACCAAAATCGGCGAATAAGCGGGCGAGGGCATCGAAATTTCCATCTTGATGTTCGCCCGTTTGAACTCGCTGTCGCCGAGCGAACAGACCCGAAAACCGAGCTTAAAATAGAGGTTGAGCGCCTGCCAAGCCTTCGTGTTTGAGAACAGAAACACCTTTTTCGCGCCGATTTCCTGCGCCCGTTCGAGGCAGGCGATGCCGAGCTTCTCGCCAATTTTTAGGCCGCGAAGGCCCGCGGCAACGGTCATTTTTGCAAGTTCATATTCATCATTTCCAAAAGGTTGGAGCGCGACCGTGCCGACAATTTTGCCGTCGATTTCGGCCAAAAGGATTGCCCCCCCGCCGTCCAAAAAATGTTTTTCGGGAAAGCTCAACGTCTCGATATCCACCTCCTCGATATCGTAATCACGGGCGATCCAGGTCAGGTTCAGTTGTTTCCAAATTTCGAGGTGCATGGGGGCATAGTCGATTATTTTCATCATTTTGTTGAAATAATTTGATTTTTTGTTTTTAAATCAATAAAAAACTGTCGAATTTCGCCACAAATAAACAACAATATAATGGCTTACAACCTCGCGCTCGAACAAAAAATAGATGCCCTCTCCGCAAACTGGGCCGGTCTGACCAAAAAGAAAATGTTCGGCGGCATCGCCTACATGGTTCACGGGAACATGGTCTGCGGCCCGAACAAAGAGATGCTCGTCGTCCGGGCCGGCCCGGAATTGGAGGCGGAATTGCTGTCAAATTCGTGGGCGCGACCGATGGATTTCACCAAAAAACCGATGCGCGGGTGGGTTTTTGTCGAGCCGGAAGGGTGGGACAATGACGCGATTTTGGCCGAGGTCGTGCGGAAGGCGAAGGCATATGTCGATACGTTGCCCCCGAAATAAACCTCAATAGGCCTGCCTGCCCATTTTCAGGATTTTATGGAGGGCGGCCCGGATCAAAATATATCCGTGCGCCATAATGGTTTGTGGCCAACCAAAATGGTTGACCAAAATAAAAAACCGTTCTTTTAACGAGGCTTGGTGCTGTTTTTTTGACATCCCGCCCATCAAATA
>JANOQP010000570.1:0-2215 GCA_031414895.1 Saprospirales bacterium | reverse complement strand
GTTGATATCGATTGGCGCGGCGAGGTTGGCGCGGTGCTTTTTTTGGTTAAAAAAAAATTCGGCGACCATCTTTTAGAGCTTGATTTTGAAGGCCATGATGAGCCGCGACGGGATGGATTCGGGGGTCGTGCCGCGCGGGCGGACGGCGATATCGAAACTGACCTTGTCCGTTTTCATAAAATCGGAAAGGTCGGCAAGCGATGGGTTCAAGATCAAACGGTTTCCTGCGTTGACCGAAATGATGTCTTGATAAAACGCCTCCAAATCGACCGTCGGCGCGGCCTCGTGGTAGGTTTTGATGGATACTTCCTGTAAATATTTGTACTCCGCATCCCCAAAATCGGCCTCGACGATGCCGCTTGCCGCCTGAACGCCGGTCACTTTTTCAGGGTCGATGCCCGCAGCGGCGAGTGCGGCGAAATAATTTGTCGCCACGTTTTTGACATAAAAATGATAGGTCTGAAACGAGTTTGTCCCCGCCGGAATCGTGAATTCAATGGGCTGCAAAAGCAGGTCGAGCGTCGGCCCGTCGTTGGATTTGTTGCAAAAAGTCAAAAAAAGGAGGGCTGAAAGGAGGAAAAGCAGCTTTTTCATGGAAAAATTCAATGGATGGTGAACCGGATGTACTTGACCTGTTTTTCGCCCGAAACGTCTTTCGCCTCGTAAAAAGTCTTGATGTCGAGCTCGCCGAACGGGTGCGGTTTAGCGTGGATATCGTCGTCTTGGTAAATGATCTTGCAGCGCGGGTCGGCGGCGATGGTTTCGAGGGTGAAATCGTAAAGTTTCCGCTCGTCGGTCTTCAAATGGACGAGGCCGCCGGGGCGCAAATACCGCCGAAACCGATCCAAAAAAGCCGGGCTGGTCAGCCGCCTACGACTTTTCCCCTCGCGCAAAAACGGGTCGGGGAAGGTGACCCATATTTCATCGACCTCATTTTCACCAAAAAAATGCTCGATTACCTCGATACGGGCGCGGATAAAAGCGGCGTTCGTCAAGCCTTCAGCGAGGGCCGCGCTGGCACCTTTCCAGATCCGGTTGCCCTTAATATCGATGCCGATAAAATTGCGCGCCGGGTATCGCCGCGCCATTTCGACGGCATATTCGCCACCCCCGCAAGCGAGTTCGAGGGTTAGCGGGTGCTCGTTTTTGAAATGCCCGGCGTTCCAATTTCCGCGCATTTCGATGTCGTCATCGCCCATCGAGAGCGACGGAATTTGCATATTATAGCATTCAAAAACGTTCGGGAAATCCCGCACATCAGCGAATCGTTGGAGTTTCTTTTTGGCCATTTCCTTTATTTTTTCACCCAAATTGTTCTGCAAGCCCCGTTGTCGCATTCCATCGTTTTGACCAGGACACCGAGCGAATCGTACATTTTGAGCGGCCCGTTTTCGTTGTCGCCGTCGATGTACGCACCCTCGGTTTTGAGGGTCCCGTTTTCGTAATATTCCTTGAACGACCCGTTTTCCTCGTTGTCGCGGAACTCGACCAGCTCTTTCAAAACACCGTTTTTGTAATGAAATTTCCATGGGCCGGTCATCGCGTTGCGGCGGTAATCGCCTTCGGATTCGAGCGTGCCATTTTCAAAAAATTTCTGGTATTTGCCCTCAAAAAGCCCGTTTTGACGGTTCTGGACAATCTCACAAGTGCCGCTCGGATAGAAGAATTTTTGCTCGCCCGTCAGCGTGTCGTTTTGATAAAAAGCCTCTTCGCGGATCGTTCCGTTTGGATAAAACGCCTGATATTTTCCCTCTTTGGCAAAGTCCTTTTTCCGGCGGTCAAATTTTTCGAGGAGCTGGCCTTTGTCGTCTCGGTTTTCGACGGATTCGATCGAGCCGGTTTTGCAGGCTGCAATCAGGAGGAGGGGCAGGAGGTATTTTTTCATGTTTTTCAATTTTTGGCCGATTGTCTGAACGGTGATTCTTTTGATTTTGGTAACTGTTTAGCACCCAAACGGTGCGACATATAAAGAGTGTGTGCTGCAAACAGCACGAAGTTCATTGAAAACATTGAGTTGATGCTTACGGCAAGTGCTGATAAAGCCTTGAATGCGGGCATAGTTGTGTGCGCCGTCTGGGGTTCGGAAACAGCCAGCGACCTTTTGCCTGGTTTTCGCCGGACGCAGGTCGCGTTCGGCCTGATTGTTGGAAAAAGGGACGATTTCAAATTCGGCAAAAGCCAAAACGGCGTCACTGTGCTTGACGAGCCTGTCCAA
>JANOQP010000569.1:0-6184 GCA_031414895.1 Saprospirales bacterium | reverse complement strand
ATATTCTGTCGGCTGTGCCGACAATTTGGTTCAAATTTTAGGAAAAAAGCTGTTTTTCCCCAAATCCAACGTGAAGTTGTCGGCACAGCCGACATAATATTGGGCACGAGGTAAAACCTCGCGCCAGCTTGTAAAACCTCGCGCCAGCTTGTAAAACCTCGCGCCAGCTTGACCTCTGTGAAACGCCTCCGCGATTAAACGCCCCAGATCCGCGCCAGCGGCAGACGAAAAAGCAACGGCACGGTCAAAAAAAGCGGCACCGCGAACAAATACGAGAACGGCAGCACGATGAAGCCCGTGAAAACGAGCATGAATATTTTGAGGCTCGCCAGCAAAAACGGCTCGACCGCCGCCGGCCTTTTTCCCCGGATCTTTATCCAATAAAAAACGATGCCGCCTGCCGTGACCGCGAGGCTCAAAATCGTGCCGCAGCGGAGCATGAGGTCGTATTTTTCGCGCAGCCCGCCCGGTGCATATTTGTAAAAAAAGAAGGAAAAACCGATGCCGCGTGCATGGGTGAACGGGATTGCGCCAGGGGCCTCCCAATCGTAAAGGCTCCAGCCCTGAAAGCAGGCCCAGATATAATAATCGTATGCCTCGACGAAATTTTTGCCCATGTCGTGACGGCAAAAAGGTAATAAATAGAGGCAAAATATGCCCAAAATGACCCAAAAACTGACGGCGGCAACGTATTTCCAGCCTTTTTCAAAAAAAAGCACGAACGCCAAAACGGGGCACCAAACGACCAGCGAATACCTCGAAAGCAGGCAGAGCAACAGGCAAAAACCGAGCGCGAAGGGCTGCCGGGCAGTCATGTTTTTCGATAAAAGAAGGTAGTAGCCGACCATCAAAAGCTCGACGGCGAGGCCCAGCGAGTGCGGGTCGTTCACCGCCAAAATGGGGACGACCGCGAAGGCGATGGCTGTTTTCAAGAAACATTCGGGGGCCGAAAAATTCGGGTTTTTCGCAATCGATCTTACCCAAACGGACAGCCCGGCGAGTAGCCCAAAATAGGAGACCCAACGATAATCGAACTTGAAAATATCGGCAAAAATGAACGGCAGCCACCGTGTCGGCAGGTAGGTCGCGGCCAGGTCCCAACCGGCGAACGGGATGGGCCGATAGACAATTTCGCCCGCGAAAAATCGGCGGATATATTCCCGTTTGCCGATCAAAATATCGGTCATCGTGGTGAACTCGGAGATGTCTCGATAGACTTTTTGCAGATAAAACCCGCCGATGATTGCGCCAAAAATGGCGATGGCCCAGACGAAATAGCGCTTAAAAACCGGGCTTTTGTTGACCTTTTTCCCGTTCCCCACAGAATCCGGCGGAAAACGCGCCGACAACCAACCGCCCACCGCCGCCGAAACTACGCCCGCTGTGAGCCAGCAAATGGGGTTCAAAAGGTGCCGGACCTTGTTGTGCAGCGACCACGAGACCATCCACAATTCAACAATGAAACAGGCGAAAAAAACGGCCAGCCAAATGCGCCGGGCGGCCTTGTTTTCGAGGGAGAAAAGGTTTGTCATTTTATTTTTTCAGTTATCGCATTGAGGCGGTGACTTGAAGTCACCGCCTCAATCCCCGCAAAAAAAATCACCCCATCGCGATCAAAACGATTGCCGCAACCGCCAGCCCGACGCCCGCCCAATTGATGGCCGACAGTTTTTCGCGAAAAAAAAGCACCGCCAGCAGGGCCGAGGCCACGATGATGCCCACATTGTTGGCCGGGAAAAACACAGAGCCCTCCATCCCGCTGCCGAGGGCGAGGAAAATAAAGAGGATCGAACCGTAATTTGGGATGCCGAGCGCGATGCCCGCGACCACGTTTTTCCACGAAAAAACGGCTTTTTTCATGAAATATCGACCCAAAATGACGGCCAAACCGAGCATTCCCGCCGTCCCGAAAATCGTGGCGATGAACCGTACGTCGCCGTCGGGCAACCATTTTTCGTAATTCACTTTCAAAAAACCGACCTCGATGACGACGCTCAAAAGGAAGGTGATTATGGGGACCCAAAGAAGGTTGATGCCGGACGGCGGACGGCGGACGGGGCAGCTACTCGAAACTCGAAACTCGAAACTCCGGCCTTTGTTGGCGTCCCCGCCAACAAATCCTTGCTCTCCTGCCTTTGTTGGCGTCCCCGCCAACAAATCCTTGCTCTTCAAATTGGCCAAAACGATGCTCGCGATTGCGCAAAACACGCCCAAAATTTTCAAAAAACCGGCCGATTCACAGTAAAAATAAATGGCGAACGGGACGGTCATCGCGATGCTCATTTTCTGTACGATGGCCGCGACGGTCAGCCCGAAATGTTTGACCGTGGCCGCCGCGCCGTTGAAACCGGTGATGAAAAACAGGCCGAGGCCGACCGCAAAAGGCCACCACGGGAGCGAAAAATCGGTGGATTGGATGGGGAATTCGCCCTTGTGAACGGTCGCACAGGCGACGCAGGTGGCATAATTGACCACGATGGCCTGCAATGTGTCGATGCCGAAACGGGCGAAAAACTTCATCACGAAACCGAGGGCGACCGAGCAAAGGATGGACAGCAAGAGGAAAATCATGCGGCGAAAGTAATTTTCGATGGCGGCATCCCATTTTTTTATCGTCATTTGTTCCCAACCAATCAGCACCCGTTTTCAAAAATGACCATCGCCAATTACCTCGCCGAGCTTGACCGCCTGTTCAAATCCGGCATCGCCCGCGAGCACGCCTATCGCCCGGTCTTCCAAAATTTGCTCCGCGCAATCCTCCCCGCATCCATCGATATCACGAACGAACCGGCCAACGTGACCGATTGCGGCAACCCCGATTTTGTTTTGACGAGCGGAAAAATCCCCGTCGGCTATATCGAGGCGAAGGATTTGGGCAAGGACCTGAACGCAAAAAGTTATGTCGAACAATTTTCGCGCTATCGAAAGGCGCTCGACAACCTCGTCATCACCGATTATGCGTGGTTCCAGTTTTATCAAAACGGGCAGTTGGTCAAAGAAATAAAGGTCGCCGAGGTCCGCGACGGCAAGCTCGTCCCGTTGCCCGAAAACTTTGAACTGCTCAAAAACCAGCTCCTCGATTTTGCCCAATTTGTCGGCACGACCATCAAATCTGCCCAAAAATTGGCCGAAATGATGGCCGCAAAAGCCCGCCTTTTGCAAAACACGCTCGAACGCGCCGTCTCCTCCGACGAAGAAAATGCCGCCGATTCGTCGCTCAAACAACAGCTAAAAGGTTTCCGCGACATCCTCATCCACGACCTCGCGCCGCGCCAATTTGCCGATTTGTACGCCCAAACTTTGGCCTACGGGATGTTCGCCGCGCGGCTGCACGACCCAACTTTGGACACTTTTTCGCGGCAGGAAGCGGCGGAGCTTATCCCGAAATCGAACCCGTTTTTGCGCTGGCTCTTTCAATATGTCGCCGGGTTTGACATCGACGAGCGCATCCGGACGACCGTGGACAACCTCGCCGACGTGTTCCGGCACACCGATGTGGCCGCCATTTTGAGCGGTTTTGAAAAATCGGCGACCGCGCAGACCGACCCCATCATCCATTTTTACGAGACTTTTTTGGCCGAATACGACCCTGCGCTCCGCAAATCGCGCGGCGTTTGGTACACCCCGCAGCCCGTCGTGCAGTTCCTCGTCAGGGCGACGGACGATATTTTGAAGTCCCATTTTGGCCTCGCCGCTGGCCTCGCCGACACCTCGAAGACCAAAATAAAGGTCAAGACCGACAATTTCGACAAGCGAAAACAGGGTTACAAAGCCACCGAACAGGAGATCCACCGCGTCCAAATCCTCGACCCGGCGGCAGGGACGGGGACTTTTTTGGCAGAAATCATCCGGTTTTTGCACGAAACGCGGTTCAAGTCCATGCCCGGCATCTGGCCCAGTTTTGTCGAAAAGGACCTCATCCCCCGGCTGCACGGCTTCGAGCTGTTGATGGCCAGTTACGCGATGGCGCACCTCAAACTCGACCTCCTCCTCCGCGAAACCGGGCACACGATGACGGGCGAACAGCGGTTGAAGATTTATTTGACCAACTCTTTGGAGGAATTCCACCCCGATTCGGGGACGCTTTTTGCCCATCTTTTGGCCGAGGAAGCCAATGCCGCCAATCGGGTAAAACGCGAGGTGCCGGTGATGGTGGTGATGGGGAACCCGCCGTATTCGGTGAGCAGCAGCAATAAAGGAAACTGGATCCAAAACCTGATTGCCGATTATAAAAAGGACCTGAACGAGAAAAAGATAAACCTCGATGATGATTACATCAAATTCATCCGGTTTGGGCAGCATTTTATTCAAAAAAATGGCGAGGGCATCCTCTCATTCATTACAAACAACAGCTTTATCGACGGTATCACACACCGCCAAATGCGGAAAAACTTGCTCGAAACCTTTGATGAAATCTATATTTTGGACTTGCACGGCAATTCAAAAAAGAAAGAAACCGCGCCCGATGGTTCGGCTGACCAGAATGTTTTTGACATCATGCAAGGTGTGAGTTTGAACATTTTTATCAAAACTGGAAAGAAAAAGGCGGGTGAATTGGGCAAGGTCTTTCATTCTGAATTGTTTGGGAAAAGAGAGATGAAATATGAGTTTCTGAACAAAAATTCATTTAAAACTGTAAAGTGGAAGTCGCTTAATTATGAGCCTCCCTATTTCTTTTTTGTTCCAAAAAATTTCAGCTTGGATAGCGTTTATTCGATTGGAATTAGTATCAAAGATTTATTCCCTGTTTACAATTCAGGGATTGAAACAAAATGTGATGCACTGTCTGTCAAATTTGACAGTACAGAACTTCAATCTGTTTTACAGAGCTTTAAAGAACTTACTGTTGATGAATTAAAAAGAAAATATCCAGAAAAGGAGGATAGTAGTGGGTGGAATTTTGATGATGCAAAAAAGAGCTTTTTGAGCCATAATTTTATTGAATGTAAACTGCACTATCGGCCATTCGACATTAGGAATAGTGTTGTTTCAAAATTGTCCGGAGGTTTTATTGGGCGGTCACGTTTTGAAACAATGAGGCACATATTAAATAAAGATAATTACGCTTTTTTAGCACCCCGCCAGACAATTCAAGATTATCGACATTGTTTTATTTCAAAATATGTTGTTGAGGGTAATATTACTGCAAGTGCAAAACAGTTTGGCTCTGCATTAATATTCCCTCTCTATTTATACCCCGAAACCACCGACCTATTCTCCGAAAAAACCCGCACCCCGAACCTCTCTGAAAAAATCATCGCCGAGCTGGCCGGTCGGCTGAACCTGCGCTTTTCGCCCGAAAAGAGCGAAGAAGCCGGTACTTTTTGCCCGCTCGACGTGCTGGATTATGTGTACGCGGTGCTGCACAGCCCGTCGTACCGGGCGAAATACAAGGAGTTTTTGAAGATAGATTTTCCGCGCGTGCCGTGGCCGACGGGGGCAGGGCCCTTTTTCGCGCTCGGCAAGCTGGGCGGGGAGCTCCGTGGGCTGCACTTATTGGAAAGCCCGGCGGTCGAAAACTTTATCACGAGCTATCCGATTGCTGGCGACAATGTGGTTCAGAAACCAAAATATGACCTCTCCCCCGACCCCTCTCCAAAGGGAGAGGGGAGAAAAGGCAAGGTTTTCATCAATGCGACGCAGTATTTTGAGGGCGTCCCGGAGGCCGTTTGGGCGTTTTATATCGGCGGTTACCAGCCCGCGCAGAAGTGGTTGAAAGACCGTGCGGGCCGTGCGCTCGGCTACGAGGACATTTTGCACTATCAAAAAATAGTGGTCGCGTTGGCGGAAACGGGAAGGGTGATGGGGGAGATTGATGGGGTAGAGCGCTAAAACGCCCAATCGATTGAAAATTTAGGCAACGGCAACCGCGCCCTCATGAACATGGAGCGGAATGGCGTTTTTCAATATTTCAACAATAAACGGGTCGCCTTCGAGCCAACGGTTGAGCGAAAATGTATGGGTTTCGATGGCCAAAAATTGGGGCATCAAATGGAGGTGCCGAAACCGGTCCTTGTCAAATGCAGCGACGCCGATAAACTCATCCGACACGAGGGCGATGTCGATATCGGACCATTTGTGCTGCCTGTTTTGGGCGAAAGAGCCAAACAAATAAGCCTTTTTCACCACAATACCAGCATCGGAAACAGCTTGGACGTATTCGTTGGCGAGTTTTAGGGCAGTT
>JANOQP010000568.1:0-2041 GCA_031414895.1 Saprospirales bacterium | reverse complement strand
TACGATTTTTGCGTTTTTTGGTTGAATTAAATGAATCATAAAAATCATAGTTCAGACCTTTTCGAAACACAACTTTTGGCGGAAAACCGGGTTATCCAATTACAGTTTTAGTCAGGTCGACCCATCATCCCAAACATTTTTTACGCCATGAATTTTTTGAAAAAAACCTGCAACATCGCATTTTTTGCCGCCCTTTTCGCCGCCTGCAACCTGACGAAAGAGGTCAAGATCGACCTCCCCGAATACGAAAGCCAGCCCGTCGTGGAATGTTATTTGGAACGCGGCCAGCCGTTGAGCCTGCTTTTGACGAAAAGTTCGCCCTTTTTTGAGCCGCTCGGAACGCCAACGGAATGGCTTGCGGGACTTTTTTTGGACTCCGCACTCGTCGTCATCATCGGCCCAGACATCCGCGATACGCTCAAAAACGGACTGACCTTCAACCCGTTCACCAATAAATTCTACAATTACAGCTCGCCCAAAATTTTCGCCCCGTTCGCCAGCGAAACCTATAAACTTGAAATTGTCCTAAAAGACGGCAGCACGATTTCCGCCCAAACGACCATGCTCGAACCCGTAAAAATCGACAGCATCGTGACCGAATGGAAGGCAAACGACACCCTTGCCCGCGTCCTCACCTACTCGACCGACGACCTCTCTGTGGCCAATTTTTATCGGCGAACGTTGCACACCAGTTCGCTCGACAGTTTTCCATTGATCGATTTTTTGGTGGAGGACAATTTTTTCACGAGCGAAAAAGTCGCCTATGGCACTTTGTATGAATTTGTCGAGGGCGACACCGTTTTCAACACGATTTTTCACCTCGAAAAACCGTATTTCGACTATTTGAACACGCTGCAAATTTCGGTTCAATCAAATGGCAACCCGTTCGCGCAGCCGAGCCGGATCCAGTCGAACGTGAGCGGGACGGCCAATCCAATCGGCATTTTTACCGGGCTTCATTATGAACGGGTGCGGACGATCATCACCCGTTGAAAACAAAAAAAGTCGGCGAAGTTTGAAACCTCGCCGACTTTTAATTGATTCAAAAAGGTCAAAACCACCCCGTTTTCCGCTTCGTCCCAGACGTTTTCACACCCAAAACCCCCAAAAGTCCCCGCGCCAGCCCAGTCGCCAAGGCACGCCCGAACGTTTTGACCATCGGGTTTTTCAGCACCGTCGAGACGGTTTCCATCGCCCCGCCGCCCGTTTCCTTTTCGGCAGCTTCTCTCTGTTTTTTTGTTTCGGCCTGTTTTTCGGGCGACCCAGCGTCCTTTATTTTTCCACCGAGCATTTCGTAGGCCGATTCGCGGTCGACCACTTGATTGTACTTTTTAACAAGGTGGCTTTTGCCCAAAAAATCGTCGATTTCGCCCGCGGTCAAAACGTCCATCCGGCTCGCGGGCGGCGACATCAACGTGTGGACGAGCGGCGAAGGCACCCCTTTTTCGTTCAAAACAGAGATGAGTGCCTCCCCAATTCCGAGGTTGATCAACAGGTCCTCGACATCGTAAAACTCGGTAATCGGATAGTTTTGGGCGGCCAATTTGATGTCCTTCCGGTCCTTCGCAGTGAATGCGCGGAGCGAATGTTGGATTTTCATGCCCAATTGCGCAAGCACCGAATCCGGCACGTCCGACGGGTTTTGGGTGATGAAATAAACGCCGACCCCTTTCGAGCGGATCAATTTGATGATCGCCTCGATTTGTTGTAGCAGCGCCGCCGATGCTTCCTGAAAAACAAGGTGCGCCTCGTCGATGAAAATACAGAGTTTCGGTTGTTCGATATCGCCCATTTCCGGGAAACTGGCATAGATCTCAGCCAAAAGCTGCAGCATAAAACTCGAAAACAGCTTCGGCCTGTCCTGAATATCCGTGAGCCGGATGATATGGATCAAGCCGCGCCCGTTCTCGTCGAGCCGCAAAAGGTCGTCCGTGTCGAAGGAAAGTTCGCCGAAAAACTGCTCCGCGCCCTGCTGTTCGAGTTCGACCACTTTGCGCAAAATGGTGCCGACGGTCATTGTCGAAAGTGCGCCGTATTCCGC
>JANOQP010000567.1:0-4265 GCA_031414895.1 Saprospirales bacterium | reverse complement strand
CTTGGCGTACTTTTCTCGTCAAAAAACAAACGGGAAATCGCCGAACAGGGCGTAAAGATCGCCGAGGCCGACATTAACCAACAGAAACTCGCCATCCGTGCCGAGACCCTGAAACGCTACCAGCTTTTTAAGCTCGCGCTCGAAATTTTGAAGACCCGCACCCAAGTTGAGCAGGACGCGAAGAACAATTTTGACATCATGGCCCAACTTTTCCGGTCGGATGCCATCAAGTTCGCCGATTACAACGAGGCGGCGACGGCCCATCACCAATCGGTCGAGGCGCGGATAAAAGCGGAGTCCGACCAGCAACTTTCGCGGATCAATTTGGAGGAAATCATCGGCCTCCGTTGGGACGATGTGGCGCACCCGGGGAAGGACAAGTAGAATTTCAAGGCAAAAGTTAAAGGGCAAAAGTGCGGGGTCAGGATTGGGGGTTGAAATCCTTTGTTTGTTCGTTCAGTTTTTCCTCTAAAATAGCGAGTTTTTGCGCCAGTTCTTTGATGTTTTCGCTCTGTTTGGATGCAACAATTGATAAGTGCAGACAATAGAACAACAGGCCGCCAAAGATGAACAGGAACAATAGGGAAGGCGCGTAAATAATGCCCGTCAATTGCGCCAGCGCGTCCAATGTTCCCCTAAAAATAGAGAAGAACAACAATGCACCAAGCACGGTTATCCAGACGATTATGTATTCTTCGCGCAGTTTTCTTTTCATGATAAGGTTTATCAAGAAAACCAACAGTGCGCAACAACAAATTAGTGCAAGATATTCGATCCTATCTGTATTTACGGTCTCCATGAATCAACAATCGGATATGTGAAAAAATAACGCCCAAACTCACCTTGAGCATGAAATAAACAGACTCACTCGTGTCGATGGACGATACGCCACCTTGACGGCCGATCATCACAACAGGCACTTCTTTTACCACCAATTTATGGTAGAAAAAATGCGCCAGGATTTCCGGTTCGGGATATTCGTTCGGATAGTCTCGTGCAATGATCTTCATGGCTTTTGTATTGAACGCCCTGAAACCGGATGTAGGGTCGGTAATTTTTTTATTGAAAATTAAAGCAATCAATTTCGTGAAATAGCCGATGCCCAAACGGCGCAAAAAGGACGATTGAAAACCCTCTTTTGTCAGATAGCGCGAACCAATCACCACATCCGTATTTCCATCGTCAAAACCGGACAAAAGTTTTGGCAGTTCCGGCGCCGGGTGCTGGCCATCGCCGTCCATTTGTATGGCGAGATCAAAGCCGCGTTGGAGGGCAAAACGGACACCTGTTTGGACAGTACCGCCGATGCCGAGGTTTATGGGCAAGTCCAATGAAACACAATCGAGTTTTCTGATTATTTCCAATGAATGGTCTGTCGAACAATCATTGACGACTATCACGGTAATATCAAAGGCTGTGTTTTTTTTCAATAAATTAATGTCCAAAACCACCTGTCCGATGGCCTCCGATTCGTTGTAACAGGGGATGATAACCGCTATTTTTTTATTGAAAAAGTTGTTGTCCATTTCTACTTTCATCAATGTTTATCTTGATGGTTCATTGTACATGTTGTCATAGATTTCGTGTTCCTCCCTTGTGAGGTTGTATTTGCCAAAAACGCCCCAATACCGCTCTTTGGTCATGCCCAGCCAGCGGATATAACCTTCATGGTATTGACGCGTTTGGAACAGGTTTAGTGCGATACAGAACACTATAAGTATTGGCACAATCAATTTAATAAAAAGACGGCTGTTCCTGGCATAATCAATTAGTGCCGCCAACGGAAAGCACATCAGCGCGGCGGCCTCCACGAACGCCCGCAGCCCGAACCCGCCGCCGTACCACCACGACCACCACGCAAGTACGATGTAAATGTTGAGCACGGAAAAAACGGCGAGCGGCCAAAACCAGGTTTTTGCCATTTTTTTCATAAAAAAGAAGCCGAAAAAGGCCAAGAACATTAGCGGCGTATAAACAAACCAACCTTTGCAATAGCTGAAAAGCCCGTTAAAAATGGCCGGCTCCGCCCAATAAAACCGCTCGAAACGGGTGTCGTAAGAGAAGAAGAGCCAGTCGCCGCTGTTCGTTTTCCAGATCCACAATTGCGGGAAAACAACGATCAGGCCGGCCATGATGGCAATAGGGAATTGAAGTTTTTTATTGAAGAACAACAGGCCGCGTTCTTTAATGTCCGATAGCGAATTTATATTGAACAACAGGAACAACAGGCCGATCAACAGGTTGGTCGGGCGCACCAAGAATATCAGCCCGGAAAGGCCGCCGAGCATGGCCAGGTCGACCCATTTTTTTGTCGAATACCAACGGTCTGTTAGATAAACAAAGGCACAGAACAGGCAAAAACTATAACCGTGCGACATTGGCCCCTCATGTACCGTGTAATAAAAAACATTGGTGCCGAGCGTCGCGGCGAAAAGCGCACAACCGACGGTTATATCATCGTAATGTTTTTTGAGCACGTTCCTTAATAAAAACAGCGCAATCAATAGGTAAAACACCAGCCCGTAAATGACCGCAAAACGATACGGCTTTGAATAACCATTGCGTTTTGCGTCTTCATCTTCCGAGGGCTTGAAATACTCGATGTACTTATCGGCCAGCACATAGAACGGCGACATCAGCATCGCCAGTCCGCAGGTCACTTTGTTGACCGTTTTTCCGGTTTTCGGCGCGGTGACGGGCATGAATATCTTGTGCTCGTTCTCCGGTATGTGCTCCGTGAATTTAAACTCAAAATCGCCGCCATAGACAAATGCCGCCGGCAAATAGGCATAATAGGCAAACATGTCCGCCTGAAAAATGCCCCAACGGCCACCGTAACGGTAGCTCGCGTAATTGTTGATCGTGCCGGCCACCCACGCGACGGCAAGAAGGATGGCGATGCGCGAAAATTGGCCCCGAAAGATGTTTTTTATTGAAAATGGCAAACTGATGATTGGATTTTGGCGGCGAAAGTAGAAACCCCGGGCTCGAAACCCGAAACTCGAAACTCAAAACTGCTTTACGCCCAGACCGTGCAGCCCTCCGTGCAGTTGTTGCAGATGTCGATCTTGTCGCGCCCGCCGAGCAGCACCTGCCGGAAATTGCGATATTCCGCGCCCTGCCAAAGCTCGCGGAAAGTTGTTTTTTTGAGGTCGCCGAGGCGGTGCGTCGCGTCCTTGTCAAAGCAGCACGGCACGACGAGGCCGTCCCAAGTGATGACACAGGAGTGCCAAAGTTTCCAGCAATGGTTGGCCAGCGCGTTTTTGATGGCCCACGAACCGTCGGGGTTTTCCCGGTAGCGGGCGTATTTTTCGATGGTCGGGATGAGGTCGTTGCCGCGCTCAAAATCATACACCTGCGCGGTTTTGAGCTTCACCTCGTCGATGCCGATCTCTTTGGCGAGGCGGTAAATTTCGGGTATCTCATGCTCGTTCGGCCTCACGACGAGGAACTGGAAAATGATGTGCGGGTGCGATTTGCCGAGTTTTTGCTTCCATTTCACGACGTTTTTCGCGCCTTGCAGCACGGTTTCGAGCTTCCCGCCGATTCGATAGCTTTCGTAGGTCTCCTGCGAGGTGCCGTCGACGGAGATGATCAGGCGGTCGAGGCCGGACTCGACGGTGCGGCGGGCGTTTTCGTCGTTGAGGAAATGGCCGTTGGTGGAAGTGGTCGTGAAAATGCGCTTTTTATGGGCATATTCGACCATTTCGAGAAAATTTGGGTTGATGTACGGCTCGCCCTGAAAGTAAAAAATGAGGTAAAAAAGGTCGCGGTGCAGCTCGTCGATGGTCTTCCGGAAAAAATCGGTTTTCAAATTGCCGGTGGGCCGCGAAAACTGGCGCAGCCCGCTCGGGCATTCCGGGCAGCGGAGGTTGCAGGCCGTCGTCGGCTCGATGCTGATGGTCACGGGGACGCCCCATTGGATGGGCCGCCCGGTCCAGCGGGTCAAAAAATAGCTGGAAAGTACGAGGCCGAAGTTCCACGCCCGCCGCGGGGTGATCTTTTTGATGAAATTGAGGCTGTCGTTGCGGTAGATTTTCATGCGGGGGCGAAGGTAATGGGCGGATCTGCGGATGGTGGCCATTTTGGTTTACGAAAGTGTAAGTGGGGCAAGCGATTTTATTTTCGCACAAAAACAATAGACCGATTTTTGTTCGCGTAGATCATCGCAGATTTGGGCGCAGATTTGCATGGACGAACCCGCCAAAACCGGTCAAGTTTCTGTGCAAACCTGCTCAAATTTTTTGAAAAAAAATGAACCACCT
>JANOQP010000566.1:0-2451 GCA_031414895.1 Saprospirales bacterium | reverse complement strand
CCAAAAACCGTTTTTTTTTCATCCAAAAAGGGAAAGGGCAAACCGAGAAACTCTTTTTTTAGGGCAACGTAGGAACTTTCTGCGCCATATTTTCCATGAAATGCTTTGGAAAAGACAAGTCGTCCAAATATTGTATTAAATTAGGCTAATATAGTGGTCAAAGATTCTGAATACCTTCCCGATTTTGCACTTTCTCTCCCATCGGGTGGTTTTTCGCGAGCCGGCTGGGGCTATCCCGGCTGCCCCGCGCCAAGGGCTAAATGGGCTGTATAAACGCCCCGGTTTTCAAAATTTCGATATAATGTGCGGGATTTTTACCAGTTGCTCAATAGGTTGTTTGGACAGGCACAAAAATTGCGCACCGGATATCGGAGCAATTCCGCTCCAATAAAATCAACCTTCAATGAAGCATTTTTTTGTTCTATTGGACTTTAAGTCCAAGCACGATGCAGACCTGGACCGGTTTGCCGAAACAGTCTTGAAAAACCTGTCGGGCAACCCTGTTTTTGAGCCCATCAAAACCCTGGTGGACGTTGACCTCCGAAATGCGGTCACGGCCTACAATTCCGCGCTCATTGCCAATGAAACAGGCGGCAAACCGACCACCGCCACCAAAAACGAAAAACGGGCAGCCCTGCTCGTTGTGCTGGATTTGGTCGCGCGCAATGTCGATTTGATCGCCCAAGGCAACGAGCCGCTCATTTTGGAAACTGGGTTTGCTGCAGGCGGGCGTATCCAACATATTCCAAAAGAGATTGCCAAAGCCAACATCAAACAGGCAAAACGGGGCGACGCGCCATGCGAAGTGGACCTCGAGGTCGAACGGTTGGCCGCCGCCGAACTTTTTGCCGTCGAATGGAGTGCTGACCAAGGCCAAAATTGGAACAACGGTACGTATTCGTCGAAGCGGAAGTTCAAACTGTTGACAACCGCGCCGAAAACCGATACCCTCATAAGGGTGCGCGGTTTGGGCCGCAAAGAGCGCAAAGGCCCATGGAGCGAACCAGTGTCGTTGTTCATTGTGTGAGCAGGCAGCGTCAAGATTGCGTTGAACGAGCTATAATCTTCATCCAAAACCGATTATGACCCGAAAAACCAGTATTGGCGCTGCTTTTTTTTACCACCAAGGGTGTAAGGGCATAAAGGTTTCACCAAGGCTGAATGGTTCAAAGCCCAAGGGTTACTTTGAATTCCTCCCCAATCTCCTCTAGCAATAAAATTTTGCCCAATTTTATGGAGGCTTGTTTGACCAATGGAACGCCCCTGTCGAGTTTATCGACATATCGGAGGTTTTCCATGAATTTTAAGATTACCGGGTTGCTGCTGAATGAAACACCGCTGATCATTTTGGAGATGGTCACCGAATTGGGCAACCTGCCGGGGCTGATAAATTCAATCCGATCCGAAAACATGAAGACCCGGGCCCTGCTGCCATGGATGGCGTAGTTTCGATGAATGCATGCATTCACAATCAATTCCCTGAATACTTTGTCTGGATAACTTGTGGTGATGTCAACTGTCTTGAGGCCAGCGATATCAGAGCCATGTAGGCGGTTATTTTGGATGATGGTCATGAGTTGTTCGACCTGGGCATCCAAGGTGCCTTCCACGGTTTTTTTGTCGATCAATTCGGCGGTGAGCTGGACACCGTGAAAATGGGCAAAGGAAATCGACGCATTTGGCATCCATTTTTGTGGGTTGATGCCAAAGATAAGGTTTCCAGCGACGGTCATTTCTCCTTGTTCGGTCAGGATATCCGTATTGATGAGCAATTGTTGCTGATGGTCATCATTGCCAAAATCAATATCGTATTGCTCAAAGTATTTCTGGATCCTGTTGAAATCAAGGTCTTTCATCCTTGATTTTGGGATGGCGGTCAAATCGAAATGGAACATGCCGGATTGCTGAAATAGCCTCAACATCTCCGCATTGCTTGCCACCCTGTTTGTTGAGCCAGCCCTGACCAAATATTGGTTTTTATTGGTCTGATAGGGCTTGTGCCTTCCTTTTGGTATATCTATATTGACGACATCCCTTCCATCAATGGTTACATAGGTTACTTCGAGGTCTGCAATGGGTGGGTTCACGCTATCACGAGCGATATTTTGTACCCATTCCTCCCATTTTCTGCTTTTTTTTTCAATCCCGCTGATGCTGCCATCATCCTCAACCCCGATCAACAAATTGCCGCCCAATGAATTGGAAAATGCAACAAACTCATTAGCCATTGAATCAGGAGAAACATCCTGATTCATAAACTCGATTGCCGAGTTTTCGCCTTGTTTGATTAGTTCAAGAACTTTATGGATCATTTTTTATCACCACTAAGGGTGTAAGAATTACTTGGGTTTCACTAAGGCTGAATGGTTCTTGGTGTTTCTAAACGCCTGAGTGGTTAATTTTTCGTACCTGTTTAGGTGGCAGCCCCAGCGGGTAGGCCGCTCAAAATTG
>JANOQP010000565.1:0-4708 GCA_031414895.1 Saprospirales bacterium | reverse complement strand
AAATATTGGAGTCACTTCGGCTGCGTTAACCGCCAATTCAGGATGATTTTTGAAGATAATTTGTCAATTTAGCGAAAAGTCGGCGGCTAAAGCCGCCGGTACACGCCAAGGCTAAACAGCTACACTGTTTTTAAAGGACTTTTTCGAAAGCCTTCTTTGAATAAAAACGAAGTTCAAAGGTATTTGTTCGACCTTTTCAAAACCCCGAAACCGCCCGAAAATAACCGTGCAAACTGTCCTTTTTGATGCCCTCGACCAACCCCGAGCAATCGCCGCCGCCCGCCCGCCCCCAAAAAAAAACAGACCCGATCGGCCAAAGCCAACCGGGTCTATTAAACTATAGGTCAATAATCACGCTTTCAAAAAACTATCGGGCTAGCAACACGTCGCCTTTGTAGATCTTCACCACGTTGTCGATGAACTTGATGCGCGCCCACCAGACATAGACGCCGGGGTTCATTTTGTCCGTTCCCAAGTTGCCGTCCCAGCCGTTGTCGGGGTTGTTGGGCTGGAAATTTTTGTCCGCAAAAACGAGTTCGCCCCAGCGGTCGAAAACCTGGAACTGTTCGATTTCCAAAACATCCTGCCCACCAAAAATATAGAACAGGTTGTTGTCGTCCGAACCGGGCGCGAAGGCCGACGGCACGAATATGTTGCGCTGTTTATCGACCTCGATGAAGACGACATCCTGTGCGCGGCAACCGTTCGTGTCGATGACGATCAGGCCGAGTGCCTGCGAATTGAGCGGTTTGATCCAGAAAAGGTCGCAAGTGTCGCACCCGATAAAGCTGCCCGACCAGTTCATTTGCTGGATCTGCGATTCCGGGATATTGACCACGTTCGTGAAGTCGATCAAGATGCTGTCGCCGAGGATGAGGATGGTGTCCTGACCGAGTTCCACGATGATTTTCGGCGGCTCTTCGATGGTGAGCGTCGTCGAGAATTTGCAGCCGAGCGCGTCCTCCACCGCAATATCATAGACCCTTGCGGCGAGGTTCGTGAAAGTGGTCGTCGAGCTGAACGGCCCTCCGTCGAAGGAGAACAGGTACGGCGGCGTTCCGCCCGAGACCGAATCGATGGTTGAATAACCATTGGTTTCACCAAAACAGCGCACGTCGTGGTCGTCGCGGACGATGCCCGATGGCACGGCAGCATTGGCGGTCACGCCCGTCGATTTGACGGCGGTGCAACCATTGTTCGGGTTGGTGACCAAAACCGAGTAGTCACCGACAGTCTTCACCTGTATTTGTTGGCCAGTCGTGGCGGAAATGATGTTCCCGTCAAGTGTCGTCCAATCAAAGCTCACGCCAGCCGGAGTTGCCGTTGCCGAGACCGTGATGATGGTATCGGAGCAAGTGAACTGGTCTGGCTGTGCGATGGAAACGACCGGGCTTTGTGTGTCGGTCAAAACGGTGAACGTAGCCACGCCCGTGCAGCCGTTCGGCGCGGTCGCGGTGACCGAATACGGGCCGCCGATCAAAACCGACGGGTCGGGGATGGTGCTGTTGCCCGCGTTGATGCCGGGGCCTGTCCATTGCCAAGTGACGTTATTATCGGTCACGGCGACGAGTTGGCTTGCCGGGTTTGCGCAGGTGATGACGTCACCGCTCACATTGACGACCGGGATGCTGCCGTCGGGGATGACTTTGACGGTCGCGACGGAGGTGCAACCGTTGTCCACGCTCGTGATGGTCACTTTATAATCGCCGACTGTCGAGACGACGGGGCTTTGCGCGGTGGAGGTGAAGTTGCCCGGGCCGCCCCATTTATAGGTGACGGGCGAGGTGGGCGAAGTTGCGGTGATCGTTGCTGTCGGCTGGGTGCAGGTGATGATATTGCTCGAAGTGGCTGTCGCGCCGGGCTTTACGACATCAATATCGACAATCACGGTGTCGAGGGTCTTGCAACCGTTGGTCGGGTTGAGGACGGTGACAATATAATTGCCCTCCCCATCGGTCGAGATCGGCGAGCCGGAATCAATGAAGCCGAAGGGCCCAGTCCATGTTAAGGTGCAATTGGCCGTACTCGTCGATGCGGAGATTTCCGGGTTCGGGACTTTGCAGGTGACGGTCGCGCCGATGGTCGTGACGTTTGCGGGCGGGACGATATTGCTCAAAACAACTGCTGTGGCATCTTCCGTGCAACCATTTATGGTCGAGGTGACGACAACGGTATAGGTGCCCGGAACGATTGCGCTCGCCTTTTTGGAGGCCGAGGCAAAATTGTTCGGGCCGCTCCAAAGATAGGTCACGCCGTTCGTGGTGGTGAAAGCCTCGATCGGCATGCCCACCGGGGGGGTGTTGCAATCGATCGTGTTCCCCGTCGCGGTCACATTGGCTGGCGGCGTGATGTTTTGAGTGATTGTTATGCCCTCGGTCGTGATGCAACCGTTGACCGTCGAGACGACCGTGAAATTATAGGTGCCCGGAACCACGACCGTGATCGGGCCGTTGGCACTGGTAAATCCGTTCGGGCCCGTCCAATTGGTGGTCGTGTTCGGTGTCGTTGTTGAGCCGACGACATCAATGTCCGTTATATCGCAGGTCAATAAAAGCCCCGGGCTTGCGATGTTCACCTGCGGCGATTGGGTGTTCTTGAAAATGGCGGCCGTGTCGGAAGTGGTGCAGCCGTTCGGCAATTTCACCACGAGGGTGTATTCGCCGTCATTGGTCACGGTCGGGTTTTGCTGGGTGGAAGTGAAACCGCCCGGCCCGGTCCATGCATAGGTTACTGGCGTGGAGGTCGTCGCACCCTTCAATTGGAAGCTGCCGCTGATACAATCAATCGTGCCGCCATTGGCCACCACGTTTTGCGGGACGAGGAAGTTTTCGTCCACCGTCACGTCCTGATCGCTCGTGCAACCGTTGTTCGGGTCGGTGATGGTGACGGTATAAAGGCCGCTGGCGCTCACTTCCGGGTTTTGGTCGAAAGAGGTAAAACCGCCCGGGCCCGTCCATTCATAGGTCACGCCGTTCACGGTGGAACTTCCATTGATCAACGAAGTGGGCTTGTTGCAATCCAAAATATTGGCAACGACCGCGGAAAGCTGCGGGAAGTTTCCGTTCAAAAGGACTGTCGCAGAGGCCGTAGAGGTGCAACCGTTTTCGCCCGTGACGATGAGCGAGTAGGTGCCTGCCTCATCCACCAACGGGTCGGATTCGATGGAGGTGAAACCCGTCGGCCCTGTCCACGCATACGTTGCATTTGCCGCGGGCGAATTTCCATCGAGCGGTATTTGGGTAATCAAACAGGTCAAGGTCCCGCCCGTGGCCGTGGCCGTCGGCGGTGCTTTGTCCTCATCGATGATGACTGTTTTTTCGTCGGTGCAACCGTTCGGGCCGGTCACGACGAGTTTGTAGGAACCGATTTGGGAGACCGATGGGTCTGCAATGATTTCAGAGAAACCACCGGGGCCCGTCCAAAGGAGCGTCGAGTTGGCCGTGTTCACCGTCGCGCCGAGCAGCAGCGATGGGGCTTTGCAGCTCAATGTGCCGCCCGTTATGGCAAAATCCGGGAGCGATTTATCGGCATCGACCGTGGCGGTCGCGGTGCTGGTGCAACCGTTCGCGCCCATCGTGGTCAGGATATAATCGCCCGCAAAACCGACC
Source organism: Saprospirales bacterium (assembly GCA_031414895.1). GTDB lineage: Bacteria > Bacteroidota > Bacteroidia > Chitinophagales > Saprospiraceae > JANOQP01. The sequence goes on along the minus strand of JANOQP010000565.1, from coordinate 1,100 downwards.
GTCGGGTCGCTCAACTGGGAGGTGAAACTGTTCGGCCCCGTCCATTCATAGGAAACGCCCATTGTGGGTGAGTTGCCGTTAATGACAACGCTCGAATTGGTGCAAGAAAGCGTGTTGCCCGAAGCGACCGCGCCGGGCGCGACCACATCTTCCAGAACATCCACTGTCGTGTCGTCGGTGCAGCCGTTCGGCGAATTGACTTGCAGGGTATAAATGCCGGGTGCGCTCACGACCGGGTTTTGGTCGATGGTCGAAAAGCCGTTCGGCCCTGTCCATTGGAACGTCGAGCCAATAATGTTCACCGATCCCATCAAGCTTATCGCAACCGCAGAGCAGGTCAAAGTACCGCCCAGGCCGACCGCGACCGGCGTGTTCACATCCGCATCGAGCAGCGCGGTCGCCGTCGAGGTGCAACCGTTTGTCGCCGTAATGGTGACGACATAACTGCCCGGATCGCTGACAATCGGGTTTTGTTGGTTGGAGGCAAATCCGTTCGGGCCGCTCCAAGCATAGGTGACATTGGTCGCCGGCGTGCTTGCCGAAATCTGGAAATTCGGCGTTGCGCAGGTCACTTGTCCGCCTTGCGCGGATGCGCCCGGTTGTGCAAGGTCTTGCGAAACGAAAGCCGTCGCGACCGCACTGCAACCGTTTGCCGAAACCGCGGTCAGCACATAATCGCCCGGTTGGGCAACCAAAAAACTGTTCGAGATTGAGGTGAAACCGTTCGGCCCTGTCCACGAAAAAGTCGCGCCGAGGGTCGATGTGCCGCCAGTGACGGTGATCGAGTTGTTTGCGCAGTTCAGTTCACCGCCTGTGGCGAACGAAACAGGCACGTCCGAGTCGAGGGTGACGGGCGCGTTTGCCGTGTTCGTGCAACCGTTTTGTCCGGTCACGGTGAAAATATAGGTGCCCTGTTGGGTCACGTTCGCGTTGTTGTTCGTCGATGTAAAACCGCCGGGGCCCGTCCATTCGACGGTCACGCCGCCGGTCGAGCTGTTGCCCATAATCGTCACCGCGCCAGATGCGCAATCGATGATGCCGCCCGTCGCCGTGGCATTTGGCAGGGCAAGGTCGGTGTTCACGTTGGCCGAAGCGGGCGT
>JANOQP010000564.1:0-3348 GCA_031414895.1 Saprospirales bacterium | reverse complement strand
CTATGAAACGCTACATTTTTTTGTTGATTCCGCTGTTTTTGTTGAGTTTTTATGGTGGGGACAAGCTCGATTTTATCCAAAACAATATCCCTGCCGCACAGGATCGCGCTTCTCGGGAGGGCAAATTGGTCGTCGTTACTTTCGGCGCAAAATGGTGCCAGCCTTGCATTTTCATGGACGAAAACACTTGGTCGAACCCCGAAGTGATCGCGTACATGCAAGACCATTGCGTGGCTGCGAAAGTGGATGTGGACGATTATAAAGGCCAGGTCTTCCGTGACCAATATGCCGTCAGGTACTACCCTTCCGTGCTGATTTTCAATTCAAAAGGCGACCTTTTGCACAAGCACGAGGGGCTTTTGGGCGCGGAAAGCATGGTCGGCCTCCTCCAAACTTACGCCTCGAAAGAGAACGAATCGAAGCTGAACGCCTCGCCCATGCTCGCCGAAAAAGACCGCCAGCGCATCGAAAGCCCGTTCGCCGAGCCGGAGGCGCAAATCGTGGAAAAAGCCCACGAACTGCCCCGTCCATATGTCGAACCAGGGCCGCTCGAACCGACCAACAACGACCCAGCCTACGAAGAAGGAAACGGCCATGTGAACATCAGCCCCCGCGCCCTGCACAAACAAAATCCCACAAAACGAACGCCTGCAAAGCCCGGCCACTCGCCCTCCGTCGCTGCGCCAAAACAGCCGAAAAAATCGGTCAAACCGCCCGTCGCATCGGGCTCGGCCGGCCCGAAATTGAGGAAAAACGCGCCGCAAAACGGCTTTACCGTGCAAGTTGGCGTCTATGCCGCAAAAGCATCGGCCACAAAAGAGGCGCAAAAAGTGGGCAAAAAATTCGGCAAATCCGGCTCGGCCATCGAGGCTTTTTTGAAAGGGAAACGGCTCTATCGCGTCGTCATTGGCGAGTTTGGCGACAGGACGGAGGCCAGCTCCTTCCGCCAAAAAGTCGAAAAATCGGGCATCAAAGCGCTCGTAAAAGCGTGGGCAGACCTGAAATGATTTCTGAACTTTGACCCTATTGATTCTTGGGATTGCCCTGATTTTGGGGTCAGGAAATCAAAAGAATCATAAAAATCAAAGGAATCAAAGTTCAGACAAAAACCGTCGCACTACTTTTGCCGGGCCAGTTTCCACCGAAACTGGCCCGTTTTTTTTAACCAAGATCCAAAAAATGCTGCGAACCGAACTTGTCCGTCAAATTTTCCTGAAAAAAACCTGTCTCTGCGTTGGCCTCGACCCGGAATTGGGCAAAATGCCGCCGCATTTTCCAAAAAACGCCGCTGGCATCCTCGATTTTTGCAAAGGAATCATCGACGCGACCCGTCCGTTTTGCGTGGCCTACAAACCTAATTTGGCTTTTTTCGAGGCACTCGGCGCAGAAGGATTTGGTGTTTTACAAAAAATCAGGGAGCATATCGGCCACGAACATTTCACCATTGCCGACGGAAAACGCGGCGATATCGGCAACACAAGCCGGCTTTACGCGACCGCTTTTTTTGACAAAATGGGCTTCGACGCACTCACAATCGCGCCGTACATGGGTGAAGATTCGGTGCGCCCATTCCTCGGTTTCACCGGAAAATGGCCCATCGTCCTCGGCCTAACGAGCAACCCCGGCAGCCGCGATTTTCAGTTCGAAAAAATGGCGGACGGACAGTTCCTTTTTGAAAAAACCATCTCGACCGTCGCCTCGTGGGGCAGTCCCGAAAATATGATGTTCGTCATCGGCGCAACGCAAACCGCTCATTTTCAACGGGTTAGGCAGATTTTGCCCGACCATTTTTTGCTCGTGCCTGGCGTCGGGGCGCAGGGCGGAGACCTCGAACAGACCCTCCGCATCGGCATAAACCGCGATTGCGGGCTGTTGATAAACGCGACGCGGAGCATCATTTTTGCGAGCGACAGGGCCGATTTTGCGGAGGCCGCGGGTGCGGAAGCGCGGCGGCTTTCGCGCGAAATCGGGGAGTTGATGGCCGAAATTTTGTGAAGACCGCCCGCTGGCGCAAGGCTTTACTCGCTGGCGCGAGGCTTCGCCTCGTGCTCGCTGGCGCGAGTGCGCCTCGTGCTCGCTGGCGCGAGGCTGCGCCTCGTGTCCAATATTCTGTCGGCTGTGCCGACAATTTCAGCATGCATCTCAAACTTAATGAACCGAATTTCTGTCAATTTAAGCGAAGGATTGTCGGCACAGCCGACGGAATGTGAGGCACGAGGCACAGCCTCGCGCCAGCAAAGCACAGCCTCGCGCCAGCAAAGCACAGCCTCGCGCCAGCAAAGCACAGCCTCGCGCCAGCAAAGCACAGCCTCGCGCCAGCAAAATCCATCATTCATCATTCATCATTCATCCTTCATAAAAAGGTGTTTTGACCTCGCCAAACTCGGCGCGGGCAGCGTCTCGCCCAACCCGATGGTCGGTTCGGTTTTAATCCACGAGGGCAAAATAATCGGCGAGGGTTTTCACGAAAAATATGGCGAGGCACACGCCGAAGTCAATTGTCTCGCCTCGGTAAGCATTGACAATCAACGGTTTATCCCCGAAAGCACACTTTATTGCAACCTCGAACCTTGCCATCATTTTGGGAAAACGCCGCCCTGCGTGAACCTTATTTTGGACAAAAAAATCCCCCGCGTCGTCATTTCCAACCTCGACCCAAACCCGTTAACAGCCGGAAAAAGCATCGAAAAAATGCGCAACGCGGGCATCGAGGTCACGACCGGGGCCCTGGAAAAAGAGGGCCAATTTTTGAACCGCGCCTTTTTCACATCGATTGAAAAAAAACGCCCGTTCATCATCCTAAAATGGGCTGAATTCGCCGACGGTTTTATTGGAAAAAAGGGCGAGCGGACGGCCATTTCCGGGCCAGTTGCTCAACGTCTTTCGCACCTCTGGCGCAGTGAAATTGATGCGATCTTGGTCGGCACGAACACCGCGATTATTGACAACCCATCATTGACGAACCGCTATTTTTTTGGAAAAAACCCGACCCGGATGGTGGTTGATTTTGAAAAAAAACTGCCCAAAACCGCACGGATTTTTGACGGTGCAGCCGAAACTTGGATCATCGAAAAAACCGACAAATCGTTGATACTCAATATTTTGGAACGGATGTCGGCAGCCGGAAAAGCGATTTTATTGGTCGAGGGCGGCGCGAATTTGCTGGCGCAATTTATCGAGGCCGGGATGTGGGACGAAGCGCGGGTCTTTGTTTCAAAAAAAGCGATTGGCGATGGCGTGGCCGCGCCGAAATTGATGGGCGCGGATCTGGTCTCGGAGGAAAATTTGGGCGGCGATTTGGTTCGGTTTTTCTGTAAAAAATGAGGCGGTGACTTGAAGTCACCGCCT
>JANOQP010000563.1:0-4498 GCA_031414895.1 Saprospirales bacterium | reverse complement strand
ATCCAGCGGACGGAAACCCGAAAGCACAAAAGCCGGGTACGCGCCCGCCAAAATTGCCACCGCGACCCCGACCATCGGCACGAGCCAAAACAGCTCCGGGAACTGTTGAAAACTGAACGCCAGCTCTTTTTCAATCATCCCGTTGAACATCGGGAGGGCCATTTTTGCCAGCAAAAAACCGGCCGCGAGCGCGAAAAAGCTCATCAAAAAAGCCTCGAAAAGGTGCATCGCCACGAGCTGCCCACGGCCCGCGCCCATCGCTTTTCGGATGCCCGTTTCGACCGCGCGGCCCGCGGAACGGCCGATGGAAAGCGTCGTGAAATTGGCGCAGGCAATCAAAAGCACAAAAAGCCCGATGCCAAAAAGCGTCCAAACCTGCCGCGGATTGACCGCCGCGCCCCCCACCGAATCGTCGTGCCGCATCACCCGCAGCGGTTGCAGGGCATAGCTGAACGGCGACCCCGCGCCCGTCCAAAAGCCGTTCTGTCGGGCAAATTTTTCTTCGTCGGGATGGTATTTATCAAAAAAACTGGCCAGTTCCGCCGCTTTTTCGGGCAAAACAGAGCCTTCGCGCAGCAAAACAAAGGTTTCGTGCGAGACCCGCGACCAGAGGTTTGCCTCCTTTTTCCCGCGTGCGGAGGCGGCATATTTTGCGAAAGGAAGGAGGATGCCGAACTGCAAACTCGAATTGCTCGGCGGCCCCTCGACGATGGCCGAAACTGTGAACGGCTCGAACGCTTCGAACACTTTCAGGCTGACCGTTTTGCCGACGGCATCGGTGAAACCGAACAGTTTTTGCGCCATTTTTTCGGTCAAAACGATTTCCTGCGGCTCGTTGAGGGCGGTCGCGGCATCACCTTTTTTGGTTTTGAAATCAAATATTTTCAAAAAATCGGCATCCACGAAGGACATCTTTTCCTCCAAAAGCCCGGTCGGCGATTGCACGAAACCGCCCCAGCCGCGCATCCGCGAAAACAATTCGATATCGCCAAAATCGGCGGCCATCGCCGGGCCGAGCGGCATGGGGAGGTGGGCCGTTTTTTGGGCTTTTTCGTTCCTGAACCCGTCCGCCGTTGTTCCCAAAACGCGGAAAATGCGGCCATTTTTTTCGTGAAAACGGTCAAAACCCAGCTCGTCCACCGTGTTCAGCCCGATGAGCGCGAAACAGGCGAGGCCGAGCGAAAGGCCAGCGATGTTGAGCGCGGTGAAAAAGCGGTTTTTGAGGAGGGCGCGGAGGGCGAGTTTTAGGTTGTTCGACAGCATTGCATAACTTTGTTCAAAATTATAAAAAAGATGGTTGCCTTCAATATTTATGACGACGTGATTGAGTTGTTGGCCAAATTGCCGCCGCAGCTTTTGCTCGAATTTCACCCCTCTGAAAAAGCCCAGGCGCGGCTGGAATTTTTGTTGGACAAAAAATCCGAAAACCAGTTGAGCCAACCCGAATTTGACGAGCTCGAAAAATTTTTCGTCCTCGAACATATCGTTCGCATGGCAAAGGCCAACGCGCTTAAAAACATCTCCGCGTGAGGCCGCACATCTCGACAGCCCTTCGCGCATTTGTGATGGAACGCGCCCTGAACCATTGCGAATACTGCCTTTCCTATCAGTCTTTTTCGTTCGCAAAATTTCAAATCGAACATATCATCAGTTTGAAACATGGTGGCGCGACCGTTCCCGAAAACCTTGCTTGCTCGTGCATTTATTGCAACCGGAACAAGGGTTCGGATGTCGGCACCATCTTGTCCGGCCAAAAATTTGAACGGTTTTTCAACCCGCGGACCGACAAATGGGCAGCCCATTTTGAAGTTACGAACGCGCTGATTTTGCCAAAGTCCATCATCGGCGAGGCCACCGTTAAAATCCTCGATTTCAACCAATTGGATAGGTTGGTCGAGCGAACAGTTTTGGTTGAAAAAGGGCAGTTTCCCCATATTGATGCGTTTAAAATCATGTTTTGACCGTTTTTCACTCGCTCCGCAAACTTTTAACCGGGTCGGCAACGGCAGCTTTCACGGCCTGAAAACTGACCGTCAAAAAGGCCACCGCGACCGCCGAAATGCCCGCGACCACGAAAACCCACCAGCCAATTTCAACTCGATAGGCAAAATCCGCCAGCCATTTGTTCATGAAAAAATAGGCGACCGGCGAGGCCAACAAAATGGCGACGACCACCAGTTTCAAAAAGTCTTTCGACAGCAAACCGACGACCGACGCGACCGACGCACCGAGCACTTTTCGGATGCCGATTTCTTTCGTGCGGCGTTCGGCAGTGAACGCGGCGAGGCCAAAAAGGCCGAGGCAGGCGATGAAAATGGCGAAGCCCGCGAACGCGCCCAAAATCTTCCCGATGCGCCGTTCGGCCCGGTATTGTTGGTTGAAAGCCTCGTCCAAAAAGTTGAAATCAAAGGTCTGGGCGGGCAAAAAACCTTTGTAAAGTTGTCCGACGGCGGCCATTGTTTTTTCGATATCGGCGTTTTTTGAGAGGCGCAGGGTCATTGTGCCGCAGCTTTTGGTGATGTCGAAAATGATGGGCTCGATGTTTTCGCGCAGGCTTTCAAAGTGAAAATCCTCGACCACGCCGATGATCTTGAAATAGACCGCACCCTTCAAATCGGCCCCGCTCATGGTCGAAATCGTCCGCCCGACGGCATCGTTTGGCCAGCCGAAAGCCAGCGCCGCCGCCTCGTTGAGGACGCAACTTGCCGAGTCCGTTTTCAGGTTCGGGTCGAACCAGCGGCCCGTTTTCATGGCCATGCCGAAGGTTTTTTGGTAATCAAAATCGACATCCCAAAGTTGGCTCGACAGCGATTCGGTGGCGATATTGCCGCCCTGCGGCGTGAAAATCGTGTTGCTGCGCGGCGACGGCGTGGGCAAAAAATCGGCTGCCGAAACCGATTCGACCCCCGGAATTTGGAGCAAACGGCTTTTGAAATCGAGTGTTTTTTCGCGCAGCCACCAGGTGTTGCGCATCGTGACGAGGCGTTCTTTTTCCCAGCCGACTTTTTTGTTTTGGATAAAAGAGAGCTGTTTTTGGACAATCATGACCGACAAAATGAGCGCGAGCGACACGAAAAACTGGAACACGACCAGCCCGTTGCGCAGCCGCGAGCCGCCCGTTTTTTCGGACAAAAAATTGGCCCCTTTCAGCGTTTCGATGGGCCGGAAATTGGACAAAAAGAACGCTGGATAGCTCCCCGCGACAACTGCCGTCAAAATCGCCAGCCCCGCCAATCCGCCCAAAACGGGCCAATCGAGCAACGAAAACGCGATTTTTTTGCCCGAAAACTCATTGAAAGCGGGCAAAACCAATTTCACGGCAATCAACGCCAGCACGAACGAGCCGACCGTGAGCACCAAACTTTCCATCAAAAACTGCCGGACGAGCGCGCCCCGACCAGAGCCGAGTGCCTTCCGAACGCCCACCTCGCGGGCGCGGCCAGCCGAACGGGCGGTCGATAAATTCATGAAATTGACGCAGGCCAACAGCAATACGATGAGCGCGACGGAGCCGAAAATCCAGACGTATTTTTTGTCGGAATTGGCCTCATGCTCGGCGGTGCGGTCGCTGTTTAGGTGGATTTCGCGGACGTTTTGGAGGCTATAATTCATGAAATCGCCCTTTTTTTCAAAATCGGCCATCGTCGCGCCCGTCACCGAGGCGAACTGCGGGGCGACGTATTTTTTCTTTATTTCATCAAAATAGGCCGGAAACTGGCCCGCGGACGCGCCAGGCCGCAGCAAAAGATAGGTCTGGAAATTATTGGAAAGCCACATATCGCTTTTCGCTTCGTCCAAACCGGCCATTGCAAAAAGGAGGTCGTAGTGAAAATGCGATTGCGCGGGCAGCTCTCGCATCACGCCGGTCACGCGGAGGTCCCGGTTCTCGTTGATACGGAGCGTCCGGCCGATGATGCCGGTGGTTGCGCCGAAATATTTTTGGGCAATTTTTTCGGAAATCACGCCAGTGTTCGGCTCGGTGAGCGCGGTTTTCGGGTCGCCCTCAACGAGCGGCGCGGTGAAAACATCGAAAAACGAGGCATCAACATAAACACTGCCCGCTTCCTCGACCGCGATATCGCCTTTTTTTATGGTGACAAAACCATATTGGCGGAAGCGGCAAGCGGCCTCGACGGCGGGATATTCGTTCAAAAACACCCCGGCCATCGGCGCGGAAGCCGTAGCCGCAAGCTGGTCTGTCCCGTTGACGCGGACGTCGAGGTTTATCCGAAAAATGCGGTCGGCCTGCTCGTTGTGGTGGTCAAAACTCATTTCGTCGCGTACAAAAAGGCCAATCAACAGCACGACGGCGAGGCCAGAAGCCAGCCCGGCAATGTTCAAAAAAGTGAAAAAGCGGTTTTTGAGGAGCTGCCGGAGGGCGATTTTTAGATTGTTCTGGAACACGGTTTTTGCTTTTAACTTACTGAAAATCAAGGAGTTGGGTGATCTGTTGGGCGACCGCAAGGGTCGCCCCTACTCGCTGCGGAGGCTTTTCACA
>JANOQP010000562.1:0-3957 GCA_031414895.1 Saprospirales bacterium | reverse complement strand
GCCAAACCGCATTTTCACAACGGGATATTCCCATGCTTCCTCCTCGGCCTCGCGACCACCTTGTTTTCCAGCATCGCAAAGGCCTTTATCAATTTCCGCCGCGTCTCTTTTGGTAAAATGACCTCATCGACAAAGCCCCGGGCGGCGGCGCGATAGGGGTGCGCGAACGCCTCGGCATATTCCTTTTCTTTCTCTGAAAGTTTGACTACTGGGTCGGCTGCCGCATCAATCTCTTTTTTGAAAATAATCTCCGACGCGCCCTTCGCGCCCATCACCGCAATTTCCGCGGAGGGCCACGCGAAATTGAGGTCGGCCCCGATATGCTTCGAGTTCATCACATCGTAGGCCCCGCCATAAGCCTTGCGGGTAATCAAAGTGACCCTCGGGACGGTCGCCTCGGAGAAAGCATAAAGCAGTTTCGCGCCGTTCGTGATGATGGCGTTCCATTCCTGATCGATGCCGGGGAGGAAGCCGGGGACATCCACCAAAACCAGCAGCGGGATATTGAAACAGTCGCAAAAACGGACGAAACGGCCCGCTTTTTTGCTCGAATTGACATCCAGAACGCCCGCGAGCGACATCGGCTGGTTGGCCACGATGCCGACCGAACGGCCCGCGAGCCGGGCAAAACCGACGACGATATTTTCGGCATATTGCGGGTGAATCTCAAAAAAACTGGCCTCGCCCTCCGCATTTTTATCCATAATCGCGGCGATGACCTCGCGCATATCGTAAGGCTGGTTGGCGTTTTCAGGGATAATCTCGGAGAGTTCGTCGCTGTATTCGTCGCCAGTTTGGAAAGGGAGCGACGGGGCTTTTTCTTCACAATTTTGGGGCAAAAACGACAAAAGCTGCTTGATCTTGGCGATTGCGTCCACGTCGTTCGCGGCTGTCAAATGGGTCACGCCAGATTTTGAGGCATGGGTGGTTGCGCCGCCGAGGTCCTCGCTCGACACATCTTCGTTGGTGACTGTTTTCACGACGTTCGGGCCGGTGACGAACATGTACGACGAGTTTTCGACCATCAAAATAAAGTCGGTCATGGCCGGGGAATAGACCGCGCCGCCCGCGCACGGCCCCATGATTGCCGAAATCTGCGGGATCACGCCGCTCGCCTGCACGTTGCGGTAAAAAATATCGGCATAGCCGCCGAGCGAATTGACCCCTTCCTGGATCCGTGCGCCGCCCGAATCGTTGAGGCCGATGACGGGCGCGCCGTTTTTCATGGCGAGGTCCATGATCTTGCAGATCTTTTCGGCGTGTGTTTCGGAAAGCGAGCCGCCGAAAACCGTGAAATCCTGCGCAAAAACGTACACGATCCGTCCGCCGACAGTCCCATATCCGGTCACGACACCGTCGCCGAGGAAAATTTGCTCGGCCATCCCAAAATCGGTCGTGCGGTGGGTGACGAGTGCGCCGATTTCCTCAAAACTGCCCGCGTCGAGCAAAAAGTGGATGCGCTCACGGGCGGTCAGTTTCCCTTTTTTGTGCTGGGCATCGATGCGGTTCTGGCCGCCGCCGAGCTTCGATTCGGCGATCAGCGATTGCAGGCGGGCGATTTTTTTTTCCATAAAACTTGGCTAAAACTTGGTCAAAAAGACCCGCAAAACTAAAAATACCCTGCCGGGGAATCTTTTTTCAAGTTTTTTTTCGGGAAAAATAAATAATTTTTGGAGGTTGGTTTTCACAAATTTCACAATTGATAAATCAGCTTGGGATTGATTTTGCTTTTAAAAACAATAAAAAAAGCCATAAAACGTGCAGTTTTACAGCTTCTATGACCTGTTTGATGTTTTCAAAAAAAGTAAAACGATTTTCACAATGGCAAAAAAATGTAATTGGCAGCCGAAAAACGCCGCAGCACCTTTGTCATGTCAAAGGAAATGACGCGCTGGCTCAATGGAACTGGCGAAACATTTTTAGGATATGTTCATGGGATCAAAGTTCAAGACGATCACAGGCGGCAATCGGTCAAAAGCAATCGAGCCAAAACGGATTGCCGCCTGCGTCTGAATTAAATGAGTGAAAAGAATCATGCCAAAAAAAAATGGCCGACCAAATGAATGGACGGCCAACTCTTACCGGAAATGTGCATGGGATTATAACCGGCGAAACCGCCGAGCTACAAAAGTAGACAAGGATTAAAAGAACGGGATTAAAAGAAGTGGACAATGATTTGTTGTAGGGGTAAATGTAGCACGCCACTTTTGAGATGACCAATACCTCGCCCGGTTTTTTTTTCATAAATAGATAAATGTTCATGGGATTATAATTTGTTGTTCAAATCCTGCCCAACGGGGCGGGATTTTTTATTTTAGGGAAGTCTCGAACACAAAGGGATAATTTTTCCGCCAACAAATTTGCGCAGCCATGCGTTTGGCAAAAAACCCGGACAGCAAAACCCGACGGGCGCATGAAAAACTCAAGACCCATGTCCTTTTTTTTTAAAATAAAATTGGCAGCCAGCTCCCTCCTCTTTTTTATTGGGGCAAATTTGGCTGCACAAGAGCCCGGCCCAACCAGGACGGTGATTAAATCGCCGTTTGATTCGGCCGCTACCGCCACCAACATCCCGCAAAACATCGATTCGCTCGCCATTGATTCGAGCTCTGCGAAGCGGCGCAATTTTTTCACGAAAAACTACCCGAACCCGCGAAAGGCCGCCCTTTTTTCCATCCTCGTCCCCGGTTCCGGGCAGGCCTACAACAAAAAATACTGGAAGGTCCCGCTCGCTTGGGGCATTTGCGCCGCGCCCATTTATTATATGTTGCAAAATACGAAGGACCGAAACGTGTGGCGGCGCAACTACAAGGCGGCCGTCGATGGCGATCCAGGCACGGTCGTCGAGCCAGAATATGAAAGGTTCGACAAAGCGACGCTGAAACAGGGGCGCGATTTTTACCAAAAAAACCTCGAGATCAGTTATTTGGCAACTGCCGGCGCCTATCTAGTGGTCGCGGCGGATGCATTCGTGGACGCGCACCTCAAAAGTTTTGACGTGTCCGACGATTTGAGCCTAAAAATCGCGCCGCGCATCCTTCCTTCGCCGGGCATCGGGGCAACTTTTGGCCTCGGTCTTTGTTTTTCCGTCCGATGAATCCGCTTTTCAACTCTGCCATTTCTGAAAAAAGCCTCGAAGCCGAGGGCCGCGAGCTGCTCGAAAGCCTTCGCCTGCCCGGCATCGGCATCGCCATTTTATGGGCAATCCACCTGCTGACCCATTACAACGGCCTCGAAACGGGCGGTTTTGGCATCTACCCGCGCCGCGTTTTTGGGCTGCTCGGGCTGCTGACAGGGCCGCTGGTCCACGGCGGGTTCCAGCACCTCGTCTCGAACTCGGCGCCGTTGTTCGTGCTGGGCTGCATCATGGTCTATTTTTACAAAAAAGTGGCACTCCCGGCGTTCGTCATGATCTATTTTTTGACCAATATCGCCGTTTGGGTGCTGGCGCGGCCCGTTTTTCACGTCGGCGCGAGCGGCATCATTTATGGGATGGTCGCGTTCGTTTTTTGGAACGGGCTGTTCCGCGGCTCGGCGCGGTCGATCGTGCTCGCGTTGGCGGTACTGGTTTTTTACAGCGGGATGTTCATCGGGATCTTGCCCGACCAAGAGGGCGTTTCATGGGAAAGCCACCTGCTCGGCAGCCTCGTCGGGATTTTTACGAGCTATTGGTTTCGCGAAGAATTGGAGGAAGATGAGGCACTTTTGAACCCGTTTGCCTCCGAAAAATCCGTCGAAAAGACCGCTTTTCTGCCGCCTGGCATTTTTGAAAAAACAAAAGCGGAACGCGCCGAAGAGGCCCGGCTTGCGTGGGAAGTTCTCGAAAGACAGCGCATCGAGGACGAGCGAAACCGCCCGCCGGGACTTTGGGACTCGCAATATTGGTAGGGAGGGACCCGGAAAATCGGGATATAAAGGATATGAACCGTGTGAAGGAGCTTTGTGGTTCAAATCTTC
>JANOQP010000561.1:0-5468 GCA_031414895.1 Saprospirales bacterium | reverse complement strand
TCCGCTTGTAGGTATGTGGGAATTCGTCCCAAGTCTTGACAATTCCTGCCTTGACCGGGTTTTGAAGGATATAATCGAGGATGCGATGATATTCTGCCTCGTCTCGAACATAATGGTCATAACTATCCTTTGCCCACAATGTCCCTGATTTGGCCAATGCCCTATTGATCAAAAAGGAAGTCCCTCCTTTGATCCGCATCATCACATAATCCAACTGTTTATAGGTTTCGGGGGCTTCCAAAAGAAAAAAACCGTCCTCATTTTTTATTTGCCTCGAAAAATCCAGCAACATATGCACATGGTTTGACATGATGCAATAGGCCTCCAAATCATAGTACTCCCCATCAAATTCATGGAGTTTATCGGCGACTATTTTTGCGATAGCCGGTTTTTTGAGCACACATTCGCCCAATGGGCTTGATTCCAAGAAGTGTTCGTATTTGCCGAACATACGCTTTCGTTCAACCCTGGCCCGTTCTTTCCAATCAACTGGAAAATCCTTTTTGAGCTTATTTTCTTGTTGCTGAAATTCATGTTTCAACAAGGAAACCACCTCTTTCGGAAGTGAATCTGCCAATCGAAATGTGACGAAAAAAGTAGCACCAACCGGGGCTAAATGAGGTAGCCGGTTTTGATAAACGGTTTTCATGGTAAAGTACTGGCGGCTTTAGCCGCTGAATGTTTTCAAAAGCCGACAGCCGTCGAATGTTTTCAAAAGCCGACAGCCGTCGAATGCTCTCAAAAGCCGACAGCCGTCGAATGCTCTCAAAAGCCGACAGCCGTCGAGTGTTCTCAAAAACTTTACAAAAACATCGGCGGCTGAAGCCGCCGGTACGTTAGTTTGCGTTGTCCGAAAGGAACTTCAACCGCATCCATTGCACCTCTTCGTATTTGATCTCGTCCTCTTTCAGTTCCGCAAAGGCTTCCTCGACCGAGTCCGTTTCGGCGGTCATGAAATAATCGAGGATCGCTTCGCGGGCATAGTCGTCGATCGCGGTCGAAAGGTGGTAGTCGAGGCGGATCTTGGTGCCCGAATTGATGATCGAGTCGAGTTCTTCGAGCAGTTCGATCATCGTCAATTGGTTGCCGCGGGCGATGTCCTTGACCGGGATCTTGCGGTCGATGGCCTGGATGATGGCGACCTTCGTCTTCGAGCGGTTGGCGACGGTCTTGATGGTGATGTCCACCGGGCGGTCGATCTCGTTTTCCTCGACGTATTTTGCGATGGTGTCGATGAACGCCTTGCCGTATTTCTGGGCCTTGCCGGGGTTGCAACCTTGGCATTGGGCGAGCTCCTCCATCGTGACCGGGTAGCGCGTCGCCATGTCGTCGAGCGTCGGGTCCTGGAAGATGATGTACGGCGGGACGTTGTGCTTTTTTGCCTGCGCTTTGCGGAGGTCTTTGAGCATATTGACGAGGACCTCATCAAGGACTGCGGTGCCGCCGCCCGAATCGTCCATGTCGTTGTCGTCCGCGTCGTAGTCGTGGTTGATGGTGATCTCGACCTTCGTGGGGTTTTCGATGAACTTTCGGCCCGCATCGGTCAAACGGAGGAGGCCATAATGCTCGATATCCTTGCGGATGAGGTTGTGGATGAGCGCGTGGCGGAAGATGGAGTTCCAGAAATTGTCGTCCTTGTCGTCGCCGAAACCATAGTTTTCCATCTCGGAAAACCGGAAATCGATCATCTCCTTCGTGTCCTTTCCGAGGAGGTAATCGATATAGACCTTCAACAAATAGTTCTCGTTGAGGTCCTTGATGGAGGTTAATGCCTTGCGCATTTCGTCGGTGACCTCCACTTTTGCCTTTGGGTTTTTGCAGTTGTCGCACTTTTTTTGACAATCCGCCTCGACGAATTCCTCGCCAAAATAATGGAGCAAAAACCGTCGGCGGCAAGCGGCAGTCTCCGAGTACGCGACCACTTCCTGCATCAAAAGCGAACCCATTTCGCGCTCGGCGACGGGCTTGTCCCTCAGGAATTTTTCCAAACGGACGATATCGGCGTACGCATAGAACGCGATGCAATGCCCCTGCATACCGTCGCGGCCCGCGCGGCCCGTTTCTTGGTAATAGTTTTCGATGGATTTCGGGATGTCGAAGTGCATCACGAAGCGCACGTCGGGCTTGTCGATGCCCATCCCGAAGGCGATGGTCGCGCAGATGACCTCGATGTTTTCCATCAAAAAATCGTCCTGCGCCTGCGAACGGGTCTTCGGGTCGAGGCCCGCGTGATAGGGCGCGGCGCGGATGTCGTTGACGTTCAGGACCTCGGCGATGTCCTCGGCGGTCTTGCGGTTTTGAACGTAAATAATGCCCGATTTTCCCTTAAAACCCTCCTTTACGATGCGGATGATCTCTTTGAAGGTCTGTTCGCGCTTCTGTTTTGGGCGGATCTCGTAAAAAAGGTTCTCGCGGTTGAACGACAGCACGAAGCTCTTTTCGTTCTCCATGTCGAGGTTTTTCACGATGTCGGTGGACACTTTTGGCGTCGCCGTCGCGGTCAGTGCGATGACCGGGATGGTCCGGCCGATCGCGTCAATCATGATCTTGATGCGGCGGTATTCCGGGCGGAAATCATGGCCCCATTCCGAGATGCAGTGCGCCTCGTCCACGGCCACGAAGGAGATGTTCGAGTTCTTGAAAAACTCGATGTTCTCCTCTTTCGTGAGGGTTTCGGGGGCGACATAAAGGAGCTTGGTGCGGCCGTCTGTGATGTCCTGTTTCACCTTTTTCATCTGCGCTTTCGAGAGCGAGGAGTTCAAAAAGTGGGCGACCTCGTCCTCTTCGGAATAGCCACGGATTGCGTCCACCTGGTTTTTCATCAACGCGATGAGCGGCGAAATGATGATCGCCGTGCCGGGCATCATCAGCGCGGGCAATTGGTAGCAAAGCGACTTGCCGCCGCCCGTCGGCATGATGACGAACGTGTCGTTTCCATCGAGAACGGACTGGATGATGTCGCGCTGAACACCTTTGAACGTGGTGAAACCGAAGAATTTTTCGAGGTTGGCGAGGAGGTAATCGCCGTCGCCGTTGCTGTTTGGAACAAATATTTCCGGGACGGAGGGATTGTTCGGGGAGGGTCTATTGGCTTTGTTGGCTGCTTTTTTTGCTTTATCTACAGTCGTCGTCATGACTTGCACACTATGATTTGAATTGTTCGGATCAATTGCGGCCCTGACCTTTCGGGAACGCTTTTTTTCAGAAAACAAATAAAAATTTAATGGCCGATTTTGGCCGCGCAGCCAGTCATGGGGACGGTCGCGCTGTTTTTGTTTTTGAATGAAAAATAAGGGGGTTGCCCCCAAAATCGGCTAAATTCGCCCTGATTTCTTCAAAAGTCGCCAAAGGTAAAAAATCATTTCACTTTTTATGCCCAGTTGTTGAAAAATTCAGGTTTAATTCTGGAAGTCGCCCGCCGGACGGTAAAAATCGAGCGGGAAGCCCTTTTTGCCCTCGAAAATAGTCTCGGCGCGGCCTTCGTCGGTGCGGTCGAGACCGTTTATTCGACGAAAGGGCGCGTCGTGGTGACGGGCATCGGCAAATCGGCCATCGTCGCGCAAAAGATTGCGGCGACGCTCAATTCGACCGGGCAGCCAGCCCTGTTCATGCACGCCGCCGATGCCATCCACGGCGACCTCGGCATGGTCCAGCCTGCGGATTTTGTCCTGATCTTATCAAAAAGTGGGGAGACGGCGGAAATCAAAATGCTCGTCCCGCTCGTCAAAAACCTCGGCAACCGGATCATCGGAATGGCCGCGAACCCAGAAAGTTTTTTGGCGAAACAGGCCGATTTTTTCCTCGAAACGCCCATCGAAAAAGAGGCCGACCCGAACAACCTCGCCCCGACCGCCTCGACGACCGTTCAAATGGCACTCGGCGATGCGATTGCGGTCAGTTTGCTCGCGCTGCGCGGTTTTTCGCCTGCCGATTTTTCGAAGTTCCACCCCGGCGGCGCACTCGGCAAACAGCTGTATTTGCGCGTCCGCGACCTTTATATATTGCACGAAAAACCGGAGGTGAAATTGGGCGCGACGCTGCGCGAAATCATCTTTGAAATAAGCTCAAAACGCCTCGGCGCGACCGCCGTTGTAAATGAAAAAGGCGATATTGCGGGCATCATCACCGACGGCGACCTGCGGCGGATGCTTGAAAAGACGACCGATTTTGGGGGAATAACTGCCGAAAACATCCTTTCCCAAAACCCCAAAATCATCGGCCCGAATACTTTGGCCGTCGCCGCGCTCGATTTGATGCGCACGAAAAACATCACGCAGCTTTTGGTCGTGGACGAAATTGGGGCGTATTTGGGGATAGTGCATCTGCACGATCTGGTGCGGGAGGGGTTGATTTGAACATGTTTTTTCTATTTTTGACCCAGAAAACTGGTTCAAAACAGACACTATGGCAAAACCCGATGCACTTTGGAAAAGCATCCTCGGCGAGCTTTTCGAGGAATTCCTGCGCTATTTTTACCCTGTCGAGGCCGAAGAAGTGGATTGGTCGGTCGCCCCGGTCTTTATGGACAAAGAGCTTGCGAAGCTGTCCGCGAAATCGCCGGCGAAGGGCCGGACTGCCGATAAATTGGTCAAGGTGCGGCTGAAAAACGGGGAGGACCGCTGGATTTTCGTCCATGTCGAGGTGCAGGGATACCCGGACGACCATTTTTCAAAAAGGATGTTCGAGATGCGCGTCCGGATCCGCGAACGTTATGGCATCGAAGTGGTCTCGCTCGCGCTTTTGACGGACAACGACCCCCATTTTTGCCCGGATTTTTACGAGGAAAAAACCTGGGACAACCACCTGACCTATCGGTGGCGCATTTTCAAGCTCCTCCAAAACCCTCCTGAAACCATCTCCAACCGGGCCAATATTTTTTGGGTCGTGATGGCGATTGCCTACCGGAGGCTGATAAAGGGCCGTTTGACGGACAAGGACCTTTTCGATTTTAAGTGCGAACTGATCGACGAGCTTTCCAAAATACCGATGAGCGGCGAAAAACGGCACAACTTGCAGACGTTCATCGAATTGTACGTCGTTTTTGAAAAATCAGAATTTGTCACTAATTTTGAGCGCAAATTGGAAGAAGTCAATAAATATGTACCCATTATGAGCACTTTTGAAATAAAGGTCGCGGAAAAAGAACGCAAAGCCAAACGAGAAGGCCGCCAAGAAGGCCGCCAAGAAGGCCGCCAAGAAGGCCGTCAAGAAGGCCGTCAAGAAGGCCGCCAAGAAGGCCGTCAAGAAGGTGTCGACATGAGTGTCGAGCGGCTTCTTTGTGCCGGTTATGAAGCGGAAATTGTTTCCAGCTTATTGGCCGTGCCGATGGAAAGGGTCGTCGAAATTCAGGCGCGATTGGTCACGGAAGGGAAATTGGACCAATAATACGTCCTACTTTTCCCGTCAAAATGTACCAATTATGAGCACTTTTGAAATAAAGGTCGCCGAAAAAGAGCGCAAGGCCAAAC
>JANOQP010000560.1:0-2530 GCA_031414895.1 Saprospirales bacterium | reverse complement strand
ACACTTTCCAGGCGTGCTCCATCGACCACTCGGACAGCTCTCCTTTTTAAAGGCAAAAGTCAAAAGTTCGGATGTCAGCACTTTTGCCTTTTAACTTTTAACTTTAAGAAGCGCAAAAGTAATTCCCCATTTCGTTCAGGCAACACTTTCCGCCATTTCCGCACCAAAAATTTTCAATGCGTTCTTTGTCGTCACCCGCGCCACCTCTTTTATCGGTTTTATTTTGACCTCCGAAAGCCGCTCGGCAACCAGCCGGACATAGGCCGATTCGTTCCTTTTTCCACGGTGCGGCACGGGCGGCAAATAGGGCGAATCGGTCTCCAAGACCATCGCTTCGAGCGGGATTTCGGCGCAGACCGTGTCAAGCCCTCCGTTCGGATAGGTCAAAACGCCGCCGATACCGAGATAAAAACCGAAGTCGATAATCTGTTTCGCCTGTTCGACCGTGCCGGTAAAACAATGAAAAATACCGCCCAACCGCCCGTCCTGCGCCTCCCTGACCAGCTCGATGCAAATATCCAAAGACTCCCGCGCATGGATGACAATGGGCAAATTCAGCGATTTTGCCCAGTTTGTTTGCCGCCGGAAAGCCTCCTTTTGTTGCTCCAAAAACTTCCTTTCCCAAAAAAGGTCGATCCCCATTTCGCCAACGGCAGTGAACTTGCGCTCGCCGAGAAATTTTTCGACGATTTTCAATTCGTACTCAAAATTTTCCTCAACCGAACAAGGGTGCAGCCCCATCATCGCAAAACAATGCTCCGGGTGTTTTGCCTCCAAATCCAACATTGCCCCGTGCGTTTCACTATCGATCGCGGGCAAGTACATCCGCTCAACGCCCGCCGCAAGGGCCCGTTCGATCATCGCGTCGCGATCGTGGTCGAATTTTTTTGAATATGCGTGGGTGTGCGTATCGATGAACATGGTTGGCGAATTCTTTGGCAGGTTAAAAAATCAGGTCGCAAAAGTCTAAAAATCCGGCACCTATTCCCCAAAAAACCAGATCCAGTGGCCTTAACTTTTTTGCTTGAACACAATGCCCTGATTTCGGGGAAAAACCAAAGGCTGACGGGGAGCGTGACGGTCGTCAAGTGAGGTCCGCATCAAGTGCCTGATTTCATCGAAATTCACAAAAAACCCGGCAGTTCGCCCCTCAAAAACGCATCGATGCCGATTACGGTGATACCGTCCGGGCGGGCATATTTTTCAGAATCGGGCGTGATCACATATGATTTCGCGGGCCGCAAATCTTCGATGCAATTGTGGAAGCCCCGCGAAATGATCGGTGCGTTGCTGTATTTTATTTCGATGCAGATTTTTTCGTTGCGCGGCGTTACGAGTAGCAGGTCAACCTCCGCGCCCGCCGAGGTCCGATAAAAATAGTATTCGAACCTTTTGCCGCCGATTTGATGGACCTGTTCAATGACGTAGCCTTCCCACGACGCACCGACCGCGGGACTGGCGAACAGGTCCTCGCGGTCGCGCAATCGTGCAATTGCATGATAAAAACCGGAATCACGGTAAAAAAACTTGGGGGTTTTGGTCAAGCGCTTGCCCGAATTGACGAAAAACGGCGCGAGCCGCCGGATGAGAAACGAGCCTTCGAGCAGGTCGAGGTAGCGCGAAACCGTTTGCGCGGCGAGGTTCAGGTTGTTGCCCAGTTCGGCAATATTGAGCATTTGGCCGTGCAAATGGCCAAGCATCCTGATAAAACGGAGCATATTGGCAGCATTGGCCTCCTTACCGATGACCCTGACGAGGTCGCGCTCGACGAAGGTCGTCGAAAATTGAGCCAGCCAGTTTTTCGACCGCTCATCGTCGGGCGCGAGAAAGGCCTCCGGGAAGCC
Organism: Saprospirales bacterium; assembly: GCA_031414895.1. GTDB lineage: Bacteria > Bacteroidota > Bacteroidia > Chitinophagales > Saprospiraceae > JANOQP01. The sequence continues at coordinate 686 of JANOQP010000560.1, read as the reverse complement.
GCCCCGGAACCAGTGTTGCCCCAAAATGCCCGCTCCCCAAATTTCTGGCAACGAAAATGGGGCCAGTTCATGGTATGCGATGCGCCCGGCCAGCGATTCCGCCGAATTGCGCAGCAGCTCCGGCGAGGCCGATCCCAACAGTATGAAACGTGCCGGGCCACGTTTTTTGTCCACCAATGCCCGCAGGTTTTGGAAAATCGCCGGCAAGATCTGGACTTCGTCGATGATGACGCACTTATCCTCGTGCTGCAAAAGGTAGGATCCTGCGTCGGCCAATTTTGCGCGGTCTTGTTCCCATTCGAGGTCAAGGTACAGCACGGGCTTTCCGTCGGGCATGGCCAGCGTTTTTGCCAGCGTCGTCTTTCCCACCTGGCGCGGCCCGACAATGGCAACCACCGGGAAAAAAGCGAGGTCTTTGAGGATGTTTTGGCTTGCAAGTCGTTCTATCATGCGCCAAAAATAAGTTTAACCTTGCAAATCACAAAGTCCACTTTAACAATTGCAAGGTTAAATCAAAAATAGGTACAAAATTTTCGTCAAGGCCGTTGGGTTTGGGGCGAAACATCAATCCTGTTTCTTCCACTTCGCCCCAAATTGCTTGATCAGAACATCGTCGTAATGATCGGCCTTTTCGAACATCTCGGTCAGCATTTTCAGCCCCGTTTCCTCGTTCAAATAGCGGTCAA
>JANOQP010000559.1:0-5406 GCA_031414895.1 Saprospirales bacterium | reverse complement strand
TGAGATCTGCCCCGGCGACACGGTGCGGGCCGGCGGCAAAAATTACACCGAGGCGGGCATTTTCGACGACGTGCTTTTGACGGTTTTTGGTTGCGACAGCACCATCGTCACGCGCATCAAATCGGCGGAGGGGGCTTATTGCGACAGCCTCGGTTGCCGGGTCTATATCCCCAACGTTTTTTCGCCAAACGGCGATGGGGCGAACGACGTGTTCGAGGTCTTCGCGCCCGTTTCTCAAATTTCGGAATTGCAGATCTATGACCGATGGGGAAACCTTTTGCACCAAACCGATGGCTCCGACCTGACTTGGGACGGCGTGAGCGCACGGGGGAAAAAAGCGGCCCCCGGCGTGTACGTCTGGCGACTGGTCGGCACCTGCACGGGCGGTGGGAAACTGATCAAGGTGGGCGATGTGACGCTCGTGAGGTGATTCATAAACCAGGTGATTTTTTAGGTTAAATCGGCCCTGTCGTGGAAACTTTTGGGTTTTGCGGCGGGGCTTTTTTTTGAGTGGAATTTGGTTGAAAACCTATCTTTGTCAAAATTTGATTCAGATGACGCAAGCTTTTGTATCGCCGGTCACACCAATAGAAAAGGGTGTCGCAACAAAAAAAACAAGCCGGAACATCCCCGAATCGCTCGTTCGGGAAACGGTCGAGGGCATCCCGTTTTATTATCCCGGCTTTCGGGGCGTATTGAACAAAACAAAAAAACTGGAGGAAATCATGAGCGACAGCGGGCTTCAAGCCTATCTCAAAGACCTTATTGGGGATTTGATAAAGGCGCAAATTGACCGAAAATTTTTTATTGTTATCGCTGGTGAAGTTGGAAGCCATCTTGACAACCGCAACAATTTTGGCCTTGACATCGCCATTTACGACCGCCAAGTGCTCACGAATGACAAGATAACCACCAAATTTGTGGACGTGCCGCCAAAAATCGTTCTCGAAATTGATGTCAACGTGCAAATGGGGCCAGATTCGACGGGCAACCTTTTTGAACAATACATGGTCCCCAAAATCCAGCAACTTTTTGCCTTCGGCACGGAGCGCGTTTTTTGGGTCTTCACAAAAACCCGGACCATCCTCATGGCGACCGAAGCCGGGCAATGGTCTTTCCCAAAATGGGACAGCGACCTCGAAATTATGCCCGGCGTTACTGTCAATATTGCCCGGTTGATTGAAGAGGAAGGCCTTATATTGGTTTGAAGGCTTTGTTTTTTCAAAAAAAACGGCCCTGTCGTGGAAACTTTTGGGTTTTGCGGCGGGGCTTTTTTTTGGGTGGATTTCCCGGAATTTGAGGTTATTCGTGGCCCGGTTTCATTCAAAAAAAACGACACGATGCGCCTCCAACCTTTCCATTTATTTGCGGCCATGTTTGCCCTCTGCGCCCTCGGTCTCGCAGTGCAAAAACCCATTGGGCAAAATCCCGGCTATCACCATTTCGCCGATGGCCGCTCGATGCTCGGCATCCCCAATTTTTGGAACGTGATGAGCAATTTGCCGTTCCTTTTCGTTGGGATTTACGGGCTGTTGAAATGTTCCCGGGACTGGAACTCACGGCCTACGGGCGCGGCCCGGTTGATCCCGTTGGTGCTTGGGCTGGGCGTTTTCTCGGTTTCGTTCGGGTCGGCCTATTACCATTTGTGGCCGTCGAATGGGACGCTCATTTGGGACAGGTTGCCGATGACCTTGATGTTCATGGCCCTGTTTTCGCTCGTTTTATATGATTTTTTGGGAAAAAAGGCGGGCGAAATTGGGCTTTGGCTGTCCGTCCCGTTCGGCATTTTCAGCGTTGTTTATTGGCATTTTACCGAAATGGCGGGGCATGGCGACCTGCGGCCCTATGCTTTTGTGCAATTTTTCCCGATGGTCGCGGTGATCGGCCTCGTGGCTTTTTTTCCAAAAAAAGTGGGGTACAAGGGCCTCCTTTTGACGGTTGTCGGCCTTTACGGATTGGCCAAAATAGCGGAGCATCAAGACCATGAAATCTTCCAAATGCTCGGTTTTTGGAGCGGCCACACGGTCAAGCACCTCGTCGGGGCGGTCAGCCTTTTTTATGCAATGAAGATTTTGGATGGATGGCTTATTGAAGGCAAAAGTTAAAAGAAAAAAGGCAAAAATGGGCGATCCCGAACTTTTGCCTTTTGCCTTTAAATGCTTCCAATTATTTGAACCCCAAATTCTTCGTGTACTGACCAAATTCTAGCGAGTCGCGCGTTATCGGGCTTGGCCCAAAACCGGTTTCGACGGCATAGCCCCGCGAAGTGAAAAGGCCAAAACCTTCGCTCAAATTGGTGAAGATCGGGATGAGTTCCGCGCCGCTGATGCCCGCGTTCGCGTTCAAAACGTCGTTGTATTCGTTGATTTCTGCGCCGCCGCCATCGATCCGGAAATCGATGCCCGACGAGAGGATATAACGGAAGGTCCCGGAAGGGGGCGGTTCGAGGTTGTCCTGCAAAAACCTGTAAAAGGCCGAGCCGGGGACTTTTGCTACCACGTCGCCGGTCGGCGTGAGCCGTTTTATGTTGCGGGCGATGGGCCAATTGAACGTCCGCGAGGTTGTCCCGGCCGCATTTTGCTCGACGACGCGGATGACCGCGGAGATGTCAAAGATCTGCGCCTCTTCTGGGGCGGACCACCGAAAACTGAACTGGTCGTCCGTTTTGAAGGTCACGCCCGAGATGGCCTGTATGGGCGAACGTAGCTCCAAAGCACCTAAAATGGTCGTTTGAGCCGACACTTCCGGCAGGTTGTCGCCCCGCTCGATGATGAGGGTGCAAAGTTCGCCGGGCTTGAGGTTGATCTTGGACTGTTTTACTTTATATAAAATATTGGGGTTTTGAGCAAAGATGCCCGTGTCTCGTGGGTGGCCTTCGAGCGTCCCGTCCACGCGGTCGAGCAAAAATTTCATGCCGTCCGAGCCGCGTTGGAGATAGACGGCCGCGTCGGTATAATATAAGGAGTCCGGGAAATTCTTGGCGATGGTCAGGGCCGAGGTGCGCGGGTCGAGGAACGCTTTTTCGACTCGGACATAGTGCGCCGTGTCCTTTTGGTCCAAAAAACCATAGACGATGGGGATGTCCTTCCAAGTGTCGGTGAGGTCAAAATCATTCGAGCATCCGAGGAAAAAGGTCAGCGAAAGGGCTGCAAACATCAATTTTTTCATAGAAAAGGACAGGTTTTGTGCAATTTGGGTCAGTTCCAAAAACGCCGCAAAACTAACACATTTGCCCGCCCGAAAAACCGATAAGCGGGAATTGTCGCGTTTTGACTTCTTTTGCCCATTAAACGGCGGACGGGGGACGGCCAACGGCCAACGGCGGCCCAACTTCATCATTCATCATTCATCATTCATCATTCATCATTCACCAGTAGAAAAGGATGTCGGCAATAACCGGAGAAATCAAGCGCGTGACGACGCACCAATTGCAGGCCATGAAGACCCGTGGCGAAAAAATCTCGATGCTAACGGCATACGATTTCAGCATGGCCCGTATCCTCGACGAGGCCGGTGTGGACGTGCTGCTCGTCGGCGATTCGGCCTCCAACGTCATGGCGGGCCATGAAACGACCCTCCCGATTACGCTCGACCAGATGATCTACCATGCCTCGTCGGTCGTGCGGGCCGTGAAAAGGGCGTTTGTTGTGGTCGATATGCCGTTCGGCAGTTATCAGGGCAACTCCGAAATTGCGCTAAAATCGGCCATCCGCATCATGAAGGAATCTGGCGGCCATGCCGTGAAAATGGAGGGCGGCCTCGAAATTGCGGACTCGATAAAGCGTATTTTGTCGGCGGGCGTGCCAGTGATGGGGCATCTCGGATTGACCCCGCAGAGCATTTATAAGTTCGGCACCTATTCCGTCCGGGCAAAAGAGGAAGTCGAAGCGCAACGCCTCCGTGACGATGCCAAACTGCTCGAAGAGCTCGGCTGTTTCGCTTTTGTCCTCGAAAAAATCCCCGCTGCGCTTGCAAAAGAGGTCTCTGAAAGTGCCATGATCCCATCAATCGGCATCGGTGCGGGCATGGATTGCGACGGACAGGTTTTGGTCACGCACGACATGCTCGGCATCACGAAGGATTTCAAGCCGAAGTTCCTGCGCCGGTACCTCGAGCTTTTTGATGCGATAAGGGACGCGACGACACACTACGTTTCTGACGTGAAGGCGCGGAATTTTCCAAACGAATCTGAACAATACTAATATATCAAAAACGACCTTTGTCCCAATCGGCGGACGGCAGACATCATCAACCGTTGGCCGTTGGCCGTCAGCCGTTTTTTTTAATCCAAAGTTTTTTTTAACCAAAACTTCCCGCCTCCCATGTTCATGCCCACCCGGCGTTCCGCCTGCCACTTCTATGCCCAATTGCCCCGATTTGGCCAAATAGCAATCCTCGTTTCCCTTCTTTTTTTCACACAAAACTGGTGTTTTGCCCAACCCGTCCCGTCGTCTTGTGATGGCGGTTCCAACCTCATCGCGTCGTGGAAATCTGACGCTTGGCAAATTACCTATCAACATTTATTGGAGCAAAACAGCCCTGCGATCAATGGCGTTGACCTGCCAGAAACGGTGCACGACAGCATTTTGCGCGCTGTTTTTGCGGTCTTCAATGCCATCAGTTTGCCGGCCCGCGACACGGTTATTGAACAACTTGAGATCCGTCCGGTCCTCGAGCATGACCTCCACCGCGTTCAGGTTTTGGTGGACACAAGTTTCGGCTGGACGGCCAAATGGCTGGACACGGTTGCGCTGACCGGCAATTCGTGGATCGATTTTTTGATAAATACCTACGATTTGGAAGTCGAAAATGTGCAAATCGTGCCGGATTGGGTCAGCAATTACGATGCGGCGATCACCTTGCGCACCGCCAAATACATCAATGCCGACTTTTTGGCCGGGCTGGTGGCCAATTCGAGCGGTGTCATTTTCGCCTATGGCCTCAAATACGGCAGCGACGGCGACCATGTTTTTTTTGAAAATAAGGCTGATTTTGTTGAGATCACCTTCCGCCACGGCTGGACGGATTGCCCGACGGGCTGCGTTTTTCACCGCGATTGGCTGTTCCGGGTCTTTCCAGATTGCTCGGTTGAGTTTGTTTCAAGTTATGGCGATTTGCTCGGGACGATGGTCGCGGCGAAGGAACTGCCGATCACCGAATCCCGCGTTTGGCCCGTCCCCTCGAGCGATTTTTTGCTTATTTCCGCAGGGAAACTGAACGGCAAAGAAATCACCGTGAAGCTCACCGGGCAGGGCGGACAGGTTTTTTGGAACCAAAAACAGCCGATCACCGATGGCCGTTTCGATGGCTCGATCAGCCTTGACTGGCTGGCCGACGGGCTTTATTTTTTGATTTTGGAAACTGAAAACCAACGGGTCTCGCACCCGGTCATGAAGCGGTCGTAAT
>JANOQP010000558.1:0-2457 GCA_031414895.1 Saprospirales bacterium | reverse complement strand
GACGACAGCTCCTTTGTTGCCCTCCGCACGGAAAAGGGTTGCATCTTTCGCCTCCGCTTCATTGGTCAGTCCACCTGCACGGGCGACGATGCTCGACATGGTCTCATTGTCCGAAGTTAGCGCGTATCGGCCCGGATAAAGCACCGCGCCATTGACCTCCATGTATTCCTGAAACTCAAATTCGGGCGCAGAACGAACCACCACCTCGTCAAAAGGCAGGAGCTGTACGGTTTCCTCGGTGCCCGCCACCTCAAAGTTTTCGTTCACGTCAAATGACAGTGCCAATGTCCGCGTCGGCAGGTTTTGGTTGATCTCAACCCGGTAAATATCCACCCGGTTTCTGGCGGCTTCGAGCCGGAGGCCGCCGGAAAGTATCAGCACATCGCGCAGGGTGAGCGTGGGGTTGTAGGCAAATTTGCCCGGCACCCGCACCGCGCCGATCACCGAGACCTGCGATTCGTCTGTATAGGTCAGCACGGAAAGCGCGAGGACCTCGTCGCCAGGTTTCAACACGACATTGGTCGCACTGTTTGGCCGATTTAATGCGCCCTGAATATCGATAGGGATATAACTGCTCTCTTTGACATTATTGGGGTTTGTACGCAAAATATAACCGGTCCCGAGCGCGTCGAGCGCAAGGCCGCCAGCAAGGGTGATCGCCCGTTCCAAAGTGATGGTCGAATCGGGGTCGAAGGCCAGTTTTTTTTGCGGATCGCGCACCGAACCGGAGACTTTTAGGTACGACAGGTCGGCAAAACGGGATTTTGCATAAACGTTCAAAAAGTCCTTTGGCTTCAATTCGAGGTCATTGGCCGAGCCGGGTTTTAGGAGGATTTCGTCAAGGTTTATTTGCACCAATTGTTTGGTCCCGTTGTCGTTCTCGCGCAGCAAAAAGGCCACGTCCGTCCGCGATTCGGGCCGCAAACCACTTTTTTTCACAAGGTCGCTGATCCTTTTTGTCTCCGATAGGGAATAATTGCCCGGCAAATCGACCTTCCCGCTGATCGAAGCGATGTTCTCGATGGGGCTTGGGATGGTGCGGATATTGACCTCATCGCCGTTCAGCAACTGGAAATCCTGCCCGCTCGCGTTCAGTTTTTTCAGGTCAACATCGATCATCACCTGTTTGTCATCGACAAAACGGCGAACTTGCAAAACTTCCCGGTACGCATTGGCCTTCATCCCTCCCGCATAGTCGAGCAGTTTCAACAGGTTTTCCTGACCGATGAGCTCATACCTAAATGGCCGCCGGATTGCGCCATTTATCGAAACGACCCGGTCGGAAACCGCCACATGGATGATGTCGTTGTCCTGCAAAAAATAGTCGAACTGAACCGCCGGGTTGTTGATGAACTGATAGAGGTCGAGCGTTTTCGTCTCCTTGCTGCGGATGACCTTTATGTTGCGGACTGTCCCCAGTTCCGTCGGGCCGCCAGCAGCGACGAGCGCATTGAATGCCGTATTGACCGCCGAGACCGTGAACGAGCCGACATTGGCCGTTTCACCAAAAATATTGACCAAGATGGTACGCGCGGTCGTCAAACTGACCGCAAATTGCTCCGGCGCAAACCGATAATGGTTCGAAAAACGCGACCGCAACAGTTCTTTTGTTTGCCCCAAGGTCAGTCCTTTGAGGAACATTTTTGGCAAGCCCGTAGGCGCAATGAACCCTTCTTTGTTGATGATAAACTTACTGTCAAACTGCGACGGCCCAAAAATGGAGATCGTGATTTCGTCGCCCGCGCTCATGATGTACGAATCGGGCGGCTTGACCTCATTGGTCGTCCGGAAAATGGCGAGGTCTTTTTGCCGGAAAAGGTGGTGGCCATAAATGTCGGTCGGCGGCAGTTCCAATTGGTTCTTTTCCGATAACTGCTCGGCGGCCTCTTCTTCCACGGTGGTCCCTTCGGCGACTTTATTGCTCACATCGATCGGCTTTATTTCGGAAACGACCGGTTTTATTTCGGAAACGACCGGTTTTGGGCCGCCAGGTTCTGGTGTTGCAGGAATGCCCGGCGCGCTTCCGGCTGGATTGCCGGAGGCTGGTGCGGCATTTTTCTTTGCTTCCAGTTCGGCGATGATGCCCTCGATGGTCGGTAACAATTGCGGCAACTGTTCGGGCGTGACGTTGTCGATATCGATCCCTTTTTCCTTCAACGCGGCGCGAACTTCTGCCTCGTCCAGGCCTTTGGAAGCGATGTACGATTTGGCCTGTTGTTGAACAGATGCTTTGTCAACTTGTGAAAAAGCATTATTTACGGTCAATAAAAGGCAACAAAAAATAACGATTCTATAAATCACTCTTTTAGTTTTTTAGTAACTGTTTAGGACGAGCCTGTACCGGTCGGCTTTAGCCGCCGATTTTGCACTTCTTTGGAGATTTATCGCCAAATAAACAATCCTGAATCGACGATTTATAACCAATCCGGTTATTTTTAACACAATACGGCGGCTAAA
>JANOQP010000557.1:0-1644 GCA_031414895.1 Saprospirales bacterium | reverse complement strand
GCACAATCCCGCAACCACCCCCCTCCCCCAACCCCGCCCCACGCGGGGGAGGGGAGTTTCCCCACGCCACAACCTACGCGCAACACAGGGCCGCGCCCGAACCGAGGTTTGGGTGCAAAGCGCCCGCCCCGTGGGGGCGGTTCGGGCGCTGCCCGGTCAAAGAGACCGGGCGGTATTCAGAAGCTTTGGATGGGTTTCACAAAAATGCTTTAGAACCCACCGCCCAACCCAATGTAAGCGGCCGTCCCGACGGCAGGTCGGTGACCAGCGCTTTGCCAACCTCGGCCTGATGTCCGAAAAGTGAGGCAAATGCTTGAAAGTCCTCAAACCATCGGTGATCTTGAGAAAAAGATTGAACAATCATAACCGCTTGATCTGTTTTAAATCGGGCACTTTCAAGGACCGCAGCCGCTGATCTGTGGAATAGCTGATACCGCAGATTGCCAGCTGGCGGATTATCCAATCCCAGCAGGTCGCAGATGAACCGTATTCGCTCGATCTTACCCTTGCTCGCGTTCACCATCCACTCTTCGACTGTCGGTCCAAACGGCTCGTTCACTTTCGATTCCACGGCGATTGCGAACGTTTCATCTCCTGATCTGGCCAATGCAAACACATCACACTGACTTTCATGCCCTCCTCCGGGCAAAGGCACTTTATGCTCCGGTATTGCCAGCAACAGGTCAACCGATCCACCAAGAAGTTGGTCTATTTCGGGCGGCAAACCAACTGCGGCCTCCCATGATAGCGCCGCCGCCATGGCTGAATAGCCGCGTTTCCATTGCTTCTCTGGCTCCGCGAGGAAGCGTTGCCAATCCTCGGGTCCCTTTGTCGGAATAAGTACTCTAGACATATAAAATCCACTTCATTTCAAATGAGCGTCATTAAAGAATGGCGCGGGTCCATGGACTAGATATCAAAATTGATCAATTTCAAATGTCAAATAACCTACTCCACCCCCCTCACATCCTAACCGCCACATCCAGCATCCTATTCGAAAACCCCCACTCATTATCATACCACCCAAACACGCGGCACATCCCCCCCGCCGTCACCCGCGTCTCCGGGCAGGCCATCACAATACTCTCCGCCCGCGCCCTAAGATCGGTCGATACCAGCGCCCGGTCGGTCGCTCCAATCACCCCGCCAGCAGCCCGAAACACCTCATTCACCGCCTCTGCTGTCGCCACCCGCGCCGTCATCACGCACAAATCCACCGCAGATACACTCGCCACAGGCACCCGCACCGCAGACCCGGCAATCCGCCCCGCCAGCCCCGGCAGCACGGTATCCAGCAGCCGCTGGGCGCTCGTCGTCGTCGGCACCATCGACAGCGCCGCCGCACGGGACCGCGAAAAATCCGCAGCGGGCGCATCAACCGTGGGCTGCGACCCCGTATAGCAATGGATCGTGGTCATCGACCCCGTCACCACCCCAAACTCCCGATCCAGCAGCCGCACCAACGGGGCCAGCGCATTCGTGGTGCAAGACGCGTTGGAAACAATCCGCTGCCCCGCCAGCCCGTCGTCATTGGCCCCCAGCACAACCGTAAAATCCGCCGCCGCCGATGGCCCGGAAATCAGCACGCGGCTAGCCCCCGCCCGCAATCCCCGCTCCGCCACATCGCGCGCCTCGGCCCTCCCG
>JANOQP010000556.1:0-4846 GCA_031414895.1 Saprospirales bacterium | reverse complement strand
TGAAATTCAATCTGGCTTTAGCCGAATTTTGGCTAAAGCCGAGCAAATTAGCCAACTTTTCCCACAGGCTGAAGCCTGTGGCAATTGAAAAAAATGCTTAAGTCAATGACATTGCCCCAGCGGGGCGGAATGTTTTTGGATGCGATAAACATTTCGCCCCGCTGGGGCTTGCGGTCAATTTGTACCTTTATTTTAAAACCGTTCCTAGGGGACTGCCTTTTCAAAAATCATAGCACCTCACCCTATCGCGCCGTCGGTTGCCCCGTTTATCGCGGGATTTTTCGCCCCAAAACCGGAAAGCATTGATTTTCAGGGCGACATAAAAATCGGTCGAGTTGAGCTTTTTTTGCCCAAAAAAACTGCCCAGGTCGTCCGTCCCGATGGTCAAAAAACCGAGCCGCGCGGCCAGCCCGAACCGCACGCTTTGCCATTCCGATAAAATAAAAGGCGCGGAAACCGACCACCAACGATGCTCAAAACGGGGCGTGAGGGCAAAGATATTGGGCCGCTGAAGGGCTGCTTTTTGAAAATCGGCGCGCTGCACGAGCGTCCCGTTGACATAAAAAAACGGCACCACCCGGAAATCGCCCTGCACACAAATCGCGAAAGGCAGCCGTACCGAAAACCGCGAACCCGCAAAGGACGCGAGCGAATCGCCGTCGAGGGCCCGGCGGCTGGCGATGCGGATCGGTTCGTGCGGATCGGTGAAAACGGACATTTCGTTCGGGTCGATCAAAAAGCTGGAATCCTGAAAAAAGGTGTGCCGCTCGCTGTTCTTGCCGATGCCTATCTGCCCGATGTCGATGACCGAAATGCCGATTTTCCACGGGTAATCGTTGTCGTCGAGGTCGTCCGATCCGTGAGCATAGACAAAACCGAGGTCGATGCCGATGCCCTTTCCATTGATCGCGAGGCGCGGTTTTTGGTCGGCGAGCGTCGGAAAATTGGTCGTCGTGACCCCGCCCTCGAACTCCGTGTTCCGAAAAATAAGCGAGTCGCCCCCTATTTTTGTCAAATAAAACGTCGCATCCGACCGCGCATAGACCGCCTCGTGCGCCATCAAAAACCGCAGCGACGCCCCAAAAGCGAGCGAACCGCCGTCCATTTCCGTCTCCCGTGAAAAAGAAACCGCCGCCTCCGACCATGCCATCGCCGCGACCGACATCCGATCCAACTTGAACTCATCGTATCGCGGGTGAGCATCATATCGCGGGTATCCGAGCGACGGCGGCACCGAGTGCGTCATCGCATCGACGTGCGCGGCGGTCGAAAAACCGACCGTATTTCTTTCCCCGAGATGAACGGCAAACGACGGGAGCATCGCCAACATACGGAGGTCGCCGTAATATTTCCGGGCGCGGTCGGGAAAATCGATGATCGTCTGCCCCGGCTTCGGGCCTTCGGCATCGGGCGCGAGGCTCGTGACAAAAAAGGTCGCTGTGTCGATCGGGCCGCGCAAAATTTTCGGGACGCTGGCGTTGCGGGCAAAACCGTAATTGGTCTCCACAAAAATGGCGGCCCCGGCGATGTTCGCGTCCCATTTCAGGGCCATGCCCGACAGGTTGGCCGGGTTGAGCACGGCGGAGGAAATGCCGCTGAACCGTTCGAGGCGCAGGCCGAGCTGCTCTTGCGAAAAAAGTGGATTGGCCAGCCAAAAAATGGCGACCAGGAGACCCGAAAAACGAACCATGGCGGATAAAATTTGACGAAATTTTCGGGGGCGAACGGGGCAATATTGGGGGCAATTTTCCAAAAAAAAGGGAGCGGCGACGCGGAAAACTTTTAAAAAAAATATCAACGGGCAAAAAATGGGCGCATTGCTTTGTTTTCCGCGACATCAAACTACTTTTGCGCTTCTTTTTGAAAACCCGGTAAATTTTTAGATACAATGAAAAGGACTTACCAGCCTTCGCGCCGCAAACGCGCCAACAAACATGGTTTCCGCCTTCGGATGTCCACCAAAAATGGCCGCAAGATCTTGGCCCGCCGCCGCAAGGATGGCCGCACCAAGCTCTCCGTTTCCGACGAAAAGCCCGGAAAATAATGGGATAATGGGTTAATTTGTGAATGGGATACCGCCGGATTCGTTCGTTTTTGCCGAATATCCCATTTGCACATTTTCACATTATCTCATTCCATTCCATGTCTTCCGGGGAAAACCAGCCAAAGGCGCCAAACGATTTCTCCTTTAAAAAAGAGGAGCGGCTCAAAAGCCGAAAACTCATCGGGACGCTCTTCCGTTCCGGTCAATCTGTCGGGGCATTTCCGTTGCGGGCCGTCTTTTTGCCGCTATTGCTCGCCGACGCACCTTTTCCGGTGCAAATTTCCATTTCCGTTCCGAAAAAAAAGTTCAAGTCCGCTGTCGAGCGCAACCGTTTGCGCCGTCAGGTCCGCGAGGCTTGGCGGCTCAACACGCCCGTTTTTTATGAAAAACTGGCCGCCGCCGACCGCCGTTTGGCCATCATGGTGATTTATGTCGCGCCCGAAAAAGTGGACTATTCCGAGATCGAAAAGGGGATCAAAAAAATGTGCCGCCGGATCTTGGAAGCGCCCGGGGCGGTGAAAAAACCGGGTTGATGGTTTTCTCAAAAAATACACCGTTCCGGGTTGAAGCTCGGGGCGGTTTTTTTTTGCCAGCAAATTTCTGGCATCATTACTTTCAGCCCAAGATCAACGCTATTTTTTCTGAAATAAACCACCCGCCCCATGTTCTTCCGGGATCGCCTTTTTGATTTTGATTTTGAACTTGGGTTTGAACTTAAATTTTCCGGGCAATCAAAAGCCCGTCCCGCATCGGCAAGATGATGTTTTCGAGCCGCCCGTCGCGCTGGATTTTTTCGCAAAAAAGCCGCAGCGATTCCGTCGTCCGGTCGGTCGCGGTTTCGTCCAGGGCCTTGCCCGACCAGAACACGTTGTCGGCCAAAAGCCAGCCGCCGGGCCTGATCTTTTCAAAAACAAGGTCGAAATGTCGGGCATAGTCCACCTTCCCCGCATCGAGGAAAACAAGGTCGAAAACCTCGTCGAGGCCGGGCGCGATTTCCGCCGCATCGCCGAAATGCAGCCGTATTTTTTGTGAAAATGGACTGTTTTGAATGTTTTTTTGGGCAATAAGATAGGTTTCCTCGTTGCCCTCGATGGTGTGCAAAATGCCGTCCCCGGCCAGCCCCGCGGCGAGGCAACAGGCCGAATAGCCCGTAAAAGTCCCAATTTCGAGCACCCGCCGGGGCCGCACCATCGCCGAGACCATCTCCAAGAATTTTCCCTGAACGGCCCCGCTCATCATCTGCGGGGCAAGCGTCCGGAGGTGCGTTTCGCGGGCGATTTCCCCGAAAAACGGGGCCATCGGGCTGGTGTGGCGGGCGCAAAAATCTTCGAGCGACATTTTCGATAGGAAACTGTTTAGGCCGAGCGTGTACCGGCGGCTTTAGCCGCCGAATTGCGCTTTTTGTGGTCAAATTGCAAAAAAAAACACTTAAAAAAGTAGGACATCGGCGGCTGAAGCCGCCGGTACACGCCGGCTCAATCACGCTGTGCGGATCAGGCGGCCAAAAGTTCTTTTGCCGTTTCCATCGCGTTCGCCGACGGCGGGTTGCCGCTCAACATCGTCGCGACGGCCCGCACGCGCTCGTCGGCGGCCAAAAGTTTAACGCTCGTGGCCGTCCGGTCGCCGTCCGTTTTTTTATAGATAAAATAATGCCGGTCGGCCTTCGCGGCCACTTGCGGCGTGTGCGTGATGCTCACAACCTGGTGCCGGACGGCGAGTTCGCGGAGGATCTGCCCCATTTTCAGGGCGACATCGCCCGAAATCCCGGTGTCGATTTCATCAAAAATGAGCGTCGGGAGCGGGATCGCGTCGGCCACGATGCTTTTTGTGCAAAGGTTCAAACGGCTCAATTCACCGCCGGAGGCGACATTTTTGATGGGCAAAAACTTCGCGCCGACGTTCGTCGCGAACAAAAACTCAACCGCGTCGCTGCCCGTCGGGGTCAGGTTTTCGGTCGGCCCGACAGCCACTTTTAGGCGGGCATCGGGCATCGAAAGTTGCGACAATAGTTGCTGCACCCGGTTTTCAAAACCCTCGACGACCGATTTTCTGCGCTCCGAAAGGGTCGATGCGATGGCCCGGAGCCGGGTTTCGAGGGCGGCCATGCGTTGCTCGGTCTCGATAATTTCGTCGCCGAGATCGGTGAACCCGGACAGTTTTAGGGCCAGTCCCTCGTGCAATTTCATCAATTCACCGACCGAATTGACCCCATGTTTTTTTTGCAAACGGTAAATCGTGTCGAGCCGCGATTGGACCTCCATTGCCCGCTGCGGGTCGTGCTCGGTATCGTCCGCGATTTGCTCGCAATCTTTCGCAAGTTCCTGTAGTTCAATGACTTGCGAATCCAATCTTTCCGCAATTGAGGCCAATTTTTTATCGAGCCGCCGTATCGCCGCGAGCGACCGGACGAGGTCCTTCAATTGCGGCACGATTGCCGAATCGCTCTCGGCCAACTGGTTGAAGGCCGCGCCGAACGCCTGTTTGATGCCCTCGGCGTTGGAGAGGCGGGCGAGGTCGGATTCGAGCTGGCCCTGTTCGTCGGCGGCGAGGGCGGCCTTGTCAAATTCTTCGAGCTGAAATTGGAGGAAATCGGTTTCGCGGGCCGCCGCGTCGCGCCGGGCAAGGAGGTCGGAAAGGTGTTTTTTTTCCAAAACAAATTGTCGGTACCCGGTCTGGTAATCGGCCAGCGGCTGCCGGTTTTCGGCCAGCGCGTCGATCATGCGGAGCTGAAAATTGACATTGTGGATGTCGAGCGTGTCGAATTGTTGGTGCAGGTCCACGAGCGCGGCGGTCAATTGCTCG
>JANOQP010000555.1:0-1843 GCA_031414895.1 Saprospirales bacterium | reverse complement strand
TTTCGGCAGCGGCTTTTTGATTTTGAATTTGGGCTTGCGTTTGAATTTCCCACGTTTCTTTGTGGCGAAAACGGGGGGACAAAAAACCGTTTTTGGGAAAACCTGCATGGACGCACTGTTCGAGAAATACAATTTCCTGCGCGATTTTGGCCGCTACCTGACGATGCTCCGCGCGTCGTTCAAAAAGCCCGAAAAATTTTGGATGTACTGGAAGGAGACGATGCGACAGATGAACGATATCGGCATCGGCTCCTTGCTGATCGTGAGCTTGATCGCGGTTTTCATCGGTGCGGTCGCAGCGGTGCAGTTCGCCTATCAGCTCGATGGGCAGATGATCCCTCGTTATTATATAGGTTATATCGTCCGCGATTTGGCGATCATCGAGCTTGCGCCGACCATCACTTGCCTTGTTTTGGCTGGGAAGGTCGGCTCGAACATCGCCGCCGAGATTGGCGGGATGCGCCAAAAGGAACATATCGACGCGATGGAGGTCATGGGCGTGAACACAGCGTCTTACCTTATCACCCCAAAAGTGGTCGCGGCGGTCGTCGTGATCCCGATGTTGGTGACGTTCGCGGCATCGGTCGCCATTTTTGGCGGTTATCTGGCGACCGTCCCGACCGGGGCGATCACGGGCGACGAGTACACGCGGGGGCTGCGCGTCTATTTCAACGAGGTGAACGTTTATGCGATGTACATCAAATCGGCGGTTTTTGCCTTTCTTTTGACGACGGTTTCGGCCTATCAGGGATATTTTGTGCGCGGCGGTTCGATCGAACTTGGGCAGGCGAGTACGCGGGCGGTCGTCTATTCCGACATCATGATCTTGCTGTCGGACTACATCATCGCGGTTTTGATAACTTCTTGAAACATGATAAAAGCGGAAAATATCGTCAAGGTTTTTGGCGAACAGCAAGTCTTGAAAGGCATCACGTTCACCTTTGAATCGGGGAAAACCAACCTGATCATCGGGCGGAGCGGCGCGGGGAAGACCGTTTTGTTGAAGGCCCTCGTCGGCCTCGTTGCCCCAACAAGTGGAAAAGTTTGGTACGATACCGTGGATTTTACCGCGCTCGACAAACAGGAGGTGCGTGCCGTGCGGCTCAAAGTGGGGATGCTTTTTCAGGGGTCCGCCCTTTTCGATTCTCTTTCGGTGGAGGAAAATATCCGTTTCCCGCTCGATATGTTCACCAATATGACCCGTGCGGAAAAACTCGAAAGGGTCAACTATTGCCTCGAACGTGTCAGTTTGGGGGGGAACAACAAGAAATATCCGTCCGAACTTTCCGGCGGGATGCAAAAGCGCGTCGGCATTGCGCGGGCCATCGTGCTCAACCCGACCTATCTTTTTTGCGACGAGCCGAACTCCGGCCTCGATCCCAAAACTGCGATCGTCATCGACGAACTGATCCGCGACATCACCGAGGAGAACAATATTACGACCATTATCAACACGCACGACATGAACTCGGTGATGGAAATCGGCGACAATATCTGTTTCCTGCACGACGGCCAACTCGAATGGAGCGGCACGAGAAACGAAGTTCTCGACTCGCCGAACGAGACCTTGCAGCAGTTTATGTTCGCGTCGCCGTTTTTGCAGCGGTTGCGGAAGGCGGCGATGCGGTAGTTTTTTTTGTGAAGTAGCTGTGGGAAAAGCAATCGAAAGGTTTCCTGTCAATTTTTTGGGAACAGTAACTATCTTGACAATGTTAAATTAGCAATCTTTGAATATCAGTATTAATAAAAAGGAAGACAGATGGAAAGAGAAAAAAAATTTGTGGGGTTTGGATTGGACATCGGCGGACTCGGCTGCATCAGGCCTGCTCCGGTACTTTGTCAA
>JANOQP010000554.1:0-2135 GCA_031414895.1 Saprospirales bacterium | reverse complement strand
GACTGACCAAAAACTTGCCCGGCTCGAAAACGAGGGCCAGTTCGCGGCCATATTCTTGGCAAAACTGGCGGAATCGGACGGACATTTTTTCCCCAAATTCCTCGATATCGGTCTCGATATCGTCGTCGCGGTACGGCACCTTGAAGCCCGATCCGCAGTCGATATATTCGATGTTCGGGAATTTCCGGGCAGCGTCAAAAAGGATTTCCGCGCCCTCCAAAAACACGCCCACGTCCAAAATATCGGACCCGTTGTGCATGTGGATCCCGTGGATTTTCAGCCCCTGCGATTCTATAACCCGTTGAGCGTGAGGCAGTTGGTGAAAACTGATGCCAAATTTTGAGTCAATATGCCCGGTCGAAATCTTGTAATTGCCCCCGGCCAAAATATGCGGGTTGATGCGCAGCCCGATGGGATATTGCGCAAAATGGAGCCCCCAATTTTCGAGCATCGGGATACTGTCCACGATGATTTTCACACCCAATTTGACGGCCTCGCCGAACTCGTCGATGTCCGCAAAATTGGGGGTGAACGTGATTTCCGACGCTGAAAAACCGGCTCGGATGCCGAGCCGCACCTCGTTGATGCTAACGCAATCGAGGCCCGAACCGAGCTTTTTCATCAGTTTTAAAACATTGATATTGCTCAACGCCTTCATCGCAAAATGCAGTTCGAGCTTCGGCACATCGAACGCGCCCGCGAGCCGTCGGTACTGTTTTTCGATGATCGCCGCGTCGTACACATATAAAGGAGTGCCGTATTTTTCGCAGAGCGCGAGCGGGTCGAGGCCGCCGGAGAGTAGGTACTGGTCGTTTTCCAATTTCATAATGGCGGCAAAAATCCGGTTTTTTTTGACATTTTGACCTGCCACAAGCTCTCAAATGTTGGGTATGCCCAAAAAAAGGCAAGAACAAGCCGCGCTTGTTCTTGCCTTTAAAAAAATCGTATCGTCTAGCCGTTACAAGAAATGACTCCGTACATGGGTTTTGAAACCTGAAAGCCGATGATTGATAAGCATTTATTTAACCATAAAGTTGCTGAAACGATGCACGGAGCAATAAGTATCATTCATTACAGCATGCATAGTAACCGCCCCCGCAGGTAACCTCACATTGAGTGCTCACGGTTGCAACGCTTGATCCGGTGGCACAATGAGTCGCGCCATCGCCGCCCGAATCACATTCAGGGGGAATTCCAATTTGATGGCACTTACAACTGAATTCCGCAACCGGCGGAAACGTACCGGTGCCTGTGGCTACAAAGGCGTTATAGAGTGCCTCGTCCTTTTGCTTGGTCAGGCCGTATCCTGTATAAACGCCCAAATTGCCGACAGGGGTTGGGCAACTTGCGCCCCCGAGTTTGAAAACAACGTTTTGCCCAGAATCGGTAGATCGAAAAACTACACAATCACTGGAATACTGAACCGTAGACTTACGGATCGTGATTGAGCCACTCAATGAAGGCGAATTGGTTGTTTGTAAAAGGAAAACGGTAGCAGGGAACGCTGGGTCGCCTTTGACCAAGGCCGCTACTTGACCATCGGATGTTAATCGAATCTCTACACTTGGGGCTTCAATAGGATTGCCTAGTGAGGCGTTCCGGGCCACAAATGGGTTGATACATGTGAACGCCGAAGCCAAGATGGCAAAGGCCAACAGCAAGGCTCCGAAAGGTTTACTTGATTTCATAATGAAAAAGGTATTGGTGAATAAAAAGGGAGGAACAAATTCAAATTAACCATCACAATCCGAACGTAATGTGTGAGGATTAGAGGTCAAATTGATGCCACAAATATCTTATCAAATTTTCCCCACTTGTAAGCGACAATTTTGGACTTAATCGGAAAAAATCGGTCAAAATCAGACACTCTATCGCTTCATAAATCCTGACTTTGCCATTTGCCCGGCTTTGGGGACAATGCTTATCACAGAATCGGGCCACCCAAACTCATCATAAACTTTTACCAAAATTTTGGGGCAGAGCAATTCTCCTTTGGGGGCATAAATTCCGTGTTTTTCCATCCAACGATTGAGGGTTTTTGGGGTAATACCAAATTCATCAGAAACGGTCTCTCTGGATTTTGATTTGAGTTCCATTTTGAAGGGTTTTTTAACATGTTTGGGAGATAAGCTTTT
>JANOQP010000553.1:0-1574 GCA_031414895.1 Saprospirales bacterium | reverse complement strand
GAAGTCGAGGACCTTCACGATCTCGCCCTCGTGCATGATGCACATCCCTTTGCTGATTTCGCCGATATTTGCCATGATATTTTAGTTGAGTTTTTTTGAAACTTGTTTTTGGGCGCGCAAAAGTACATCCGCATTTTTGCTAAAAAAAGGATGTCGCCAAATTTCCTTCTTTTGGGATTTCAAAATTCCTTTTCAAAAAGAATCTTGTTTGGCAAAATATGCAGTCCGAACGCGAAGCCAATCCGTGTTCCGCAATCTGCAATCCTCAATATCCCCATTTTATCAAAACGCTCCCCCAAGTGAAACCGCCGCCGAAGGCCGTGAGGACCACAGTATCGCCTTTTTTGAGTCGGTCTTCCCATTCCCAAAGGCAAAGTGGGAGGGTCGCGGCGGTCGTGTTTCCATATTTTTGGATGTTTATCATCACTTTTTCGGGCGCGATGCCGAGCTGGTCGCCGACATAATTGATGATCCGCAGGTTCGCCTGGTGCGGCACTAGCCAATCCACTTGCTCAATGCCGAGGCCGTTGCGCAGGCAAACGGTTTTCACGGTCTCGATCATGCCCGTCGTGGCATATTTGAAGACCGATTTCCCTTCTTGAAAGACGAAATGTTCGCGGCGCGCAACCGTTTCCGCGGTCGGCGGGTTGAGCGAGCCGCCCGCTTTCATGTGCAAAAACTGGCGGCCCGCGCCGTCGGCTTTCAGTTCAAAATCAATGATCCCGTTGTTTCCCTCAACGGTCGGTTCGAGCAATACCGCACCCGCGCCATCACCAAAAATGATGCACGTCGCCCGGTCTGTATAATCGATGATGCTCGACATGACATCCACGCCGACCACGATCACCTTATTATAACGGCCCGTTTCGATGAATTGCGAAGCGGTCGAAAGGGAATACAAAAAGCCCGAGCACGCGGCATTTATGTCAAAACCAAAGGCGCGTTTTGCCCCGATTTTGTCCAATATCGTGTTGGCCGTGTCCGGGAAAACCATGTCCGCAGTGACCGTCCCGCAGATGAGCAGGTCGATTTCCATCGGGTCAATCTGCCTTTTTTCGAGGATCTGGCGCACAGCCTCGGCGGCCATATCGCTAGCGGCCCATCCTTTTTTTCGCAAAATGCGCCGCTCGCTGATGCCCGTCCGCGAGACAATCCACTCGTCGTTGGTCTCGACCATTTTCTCCAAATCTGCATTCGACAGCACGTCTTCCGGCACATATCCACCGACGGCGGTGATGGTGGCTTTCACTTTTGGCATACTTTTTTCCCTTTTGGATTTTGCAATATTGGACAACAAACAGCCGCGAAAATTTCCCTGCGCACAAAATTTTTTCTAAAAAAAACTGCTTTGTGGCACGGTTTTTTTGTGCATCCAGTAACAATGGTTTTTTTGAAAAAGGCGCGGCGAATGTAGTTATTCCCCAAACCGCGCTCAACTATCGGCCAATTTTTTCCCCCGGTCGGCACCTCTCCCCTTTTGTTGTAATCGCCCTTTTTTTTGATTTTGCTTTTGTAGGCAATTGGTTTTTCTGGTAAATATTTTTTGCCGTAATTTTTATCAATGAAATTTCGTG
>JANOQP010000552.1:0-6752 GCA_031414895.1 Saprospirales bacterium | reverse complement strand
GTAATTTGCTTACTGTCATTTGTCCGGCAATTAAAGGCCGTTGTCCGGTTTATTGAAATTGCATTTTATAACCGGCTATGGGCCAGTTGGATACAGATTTATATAAGCCGCTTTTTTGTCATTGTGCAACAAACCGTCGATGAGCCAACTGATTTTGCACAAAAGCACGTCGACGGTTTGTTGCACAATGACAAAGTGGGATTCACAAAAAAGGGCCAACCGGAAATCCGGCTGGCCCTTTTCAATATCCGTGTTTTATGGCGTTTTATCTCACCAAAATGGGCAGCGTCTGCGCGGCCGTTTCCGAGCCAATCTTTAAAAAATAGGCCCCGGCGGGCAATTTGTCTTCCGTGAAAAAGTACTGTTCGGCCGCCGCCGATTCGGTGCTTTCATAAAAGACCAAACGGCCCGCGGCATCGAACAACCGCGCCGTCAACGGTTTGCCGATGGCCCCGGCGGGCGTGGCCAGCCAAAAACCGTCGACCCCGATCGGGTTGGGGAAGACCGAAAATTGGCCGCCCGGCGCATCCTGCCTTTTTATGAAAACGATCGGCGAGGCATCCGTCCTGCCGTCGAGGTCTTCGAAAACGACGCGGTAAAATGCCTCGGCGAGCGGCGCATTATCGTCGGCCCCGTAAAAAACGGGGGCCTGCGAACTGCCCGCGGCGGCGCGGTCGGCGATGGGC
Source organism: Saprospirales bacterium (assembly GCA_031414895.1). GTDB lineage: Bacteria > Bacteroidota > Bacteroidia > Chitinophagales > Saprospiraceae > JANOQP01. The sequence goes on along the minus strand of JANOQP010000552.1, from coordinate 6,066 downwards.
CGCCAGCTGTTTTGGCCATCCGCGGAGCGTTGCAGCTGTTGGTTTTTGGTGTTCGATTCAGCGGCGGTCTCCCATTCAAAATGGTTGGCCGGGCCGTTTTCGTGGCCCCGGAACCCCGTCAGCTCGATGGGCAGCGCAAGGCCGGACGCGATGCCGAACGGCGAAAAATCGGACACGCCCGTCTGCGTCCGGGTGCAAATTCCGCCGGGGCAATTGGCCGCCGAATTGACAAATGCCGACCAGCCCGTGCCGTCCCAACGGGAAACATGGCAAAGGCCGGTGTTGAAGCTGCCCAGTTCGTGGTGGTGCGCCGGGGCGTTCCATTGAAAGGTCAGGGCCGCGCTCGCCGAGCCTTCTTCGCGGTCGATTTGCCATTGGCGCTTCACGACATCGTTGGTGGTGGTCGGTTTGTCAGCATCAAAAACGTCGTGCACGCGCACCGCAAAAGTGCTGGCCCCGGAGGGCGCGACCGTGATCGGGTTGTAGCTCGACGTGTTCGGCCCGACCGGGAATACCGTCGAAAACGAGATCGGCATCACCGCGCGCCCCGTCGATGGGGTCACAAAATAGCTCGTCGAACTGGGCGTAACGACATTTACGCCCGATGTCAGAAAGGTCAGGTCGCTGTTTTGGATAAATGCTTTTCCGCTGATAAACCTGAAACTGGCCGTAATATCCTGGTCGCCCGTGATGTCGAGGTTGTTGTTGTTGTCCAATATAACACCCGAAAGGGTGCCGGTGCCGGAGAGGGTTTGCAGGCCGGGGCCGTTGAATTTCAGGTCGAGGTTGAGCAGCGTCCCGTTGTTTATGAAGGTCGCGTTCGTATAATTTAGCGACGTGTTCGGCCCCTGAAAACGGCGCAATTTGGCCCCCGTGGCCAGTTCGATACTGCCGTTGCCGGAATATTGGATGTCAAATTCGCCCGTAAATTGGGTCTCGCCCTCGCCGAAATAAACCGATCCGGTGTTGACGAAGTCGAGGTTTTTGAGGTAAAGGAGGTTCGCGCCGGTCTTGTTGAGCGTCCCGGCAAGCTCGAGTTTGCCGCTGACCGTGCCGCCGCCCGTCACCAGTGCGCCGAGCTTGACGGTCCCGATGCCCGCATCGCAGTGCAGTATCTGCCCGCCGGGGATGGACAATTGGCAGTTGTTATAAAAATCGACCGCGACGGCCGTGGTGGTCGCGCCGCTGTTGCAGATAAGCTTTTTTTTGTAAAAACCCTTCGTGAAGCTGCCGTCGCCGGAGATATTGACCGCGCCGTTCACCGTGATATTGCTCACCGTCGCCGTCGCGTTGCCGATGCTCCCGAACAACCAATCGAGCGAGCCGATGGTCGCGTCGCCGCCCGGGTTGAAGGTGCCGCCGCCGTTTATCGCCAGTTCGCCGGGGATGGTCGGTGCGCCCGTGCCTTGGTAGGTGCCGCTGGCGAGGGTCACGGCGGTCGGCGTGAGACCTGCGGTGTTGTCGGTCAATGTCCCGCCCCCGGTCGGGAAGGTGAAGTCGAGGGTCGTCGTCAGCGTGGCCGAACCGGAGAACGTGGCGACGGCATCCTTTCCGACGACCAGTTTGCCGTCGCCCGAAACGCTGCCGCCGGTGAAATTATAGTTCGATACCGCATTGAACCCTTGCAATTGCAGAAAGGTGCCGCTTTCGAGGCTCACCGAGCCGCCCGTGAAGTTGCCGCCGTTGTCAAAAAGTTTGAGCGAGCCGCCGTTGAGTTCCAAGCTGCCGCTGTTGTTGAAGGTGTTGTGAAGGAAAAAAATGGCGATGCCCGTGTTCTTGACGATTGTCCCCAAGTTCTCGATTGTGCCGGGGCTGGTGAACACGCCGCTAAAATCGGTGCTGCTGCTGACCGTGTTCGCAAGGGTCATCGTGCCCGAACTGCCAATCCGAAAGGTCGCGCCCGCACCATTGGCCCCCACATTGAACGTGCCGGACACCTTGCTCGTCTCGCCGTCCAAGATGAGCGTTTTGGCAATCAAATAGCCCAGCCCGATGGTGGCCGCGCCACTGATGGTGACCGTGCCGGACGATCCGGTGGCACCGATCGCGGCGTTGTTGTTGTTGATGAAAAGCGACCCGGCGGTCGTGTTGCCCGTGTTGTTGAGCGTGCCGTTGCCGACGGAAAGGAGTCCCGTCACGGTCAGCCCGAACGGCCCGGTCAACGACCCGGTGAACCCCGTCGGGGCAATGTCGAGGGAATTGGCCTCCGCATCACTGCCCAAGGTGACGGCGTGGCGGATGCTCACATCGTCGTTGGGCCCGGGCACCTGCGCCGGCATCCAGGTTGCCGTGTTGTTCCATTCACCTGGGGCGGAGCTGACGATGTTTATGGCAAAAGCATTTTGGGAAAATGCCGCCCATAGGAAAAGGGCAGCGATGGCCGTTTTTTTCAAAAATGTTTTCATGCGCGAAAGTGTTGGCGTGTGTAAAAACCTTTGGTTAGAAGATGAAGGCATAAAATTAGACATCCCTACCAAAATTACCTTATTTTTTTGGAAATCCCGGTCAATTATGCGCCGGCCCTGCCCATTCCGGGACCCAAAATGTGGTTTTTCTGCCTTGTTTGCTCATGCCCCCGTCCATTGTCCCCCCTTTTGCCCAGTTTGGTGTGACCCTCCTTTTTAAAAAATCGCAAACAATTGATTATCAATGGTTTAAGAAAAATATTGGCCGCAAAAAAGTCATAGTAAGGCGCTCGCCCCGGCCATGGTTGCCTATATTATGGGCCTGTTGTTTCAATAAATCGTTTTTATGCACCTTGAAACCTCCGTTTTTGGGCCATCACCGCAAAAAGGTCATAGTTCGGGCCGGGTGTTCAGAATTTTTTTTAAAAAGCCTTTCGAAAGGGGGGCAACTCTGTTAAGGAAGCAACATCACCTTTGTTGTTGTTTATGGTTTAGTTCATGTTTAATGTTTAGAGCCTCATAACTGATTGAAAACGAATGCGTTACGGCCTTTTTTATGACCTTTCTGCGGTTTAATAAGGCCCTTTTGCGGTCAACTATGACCTTTCTGCGGTTTAACATGGCCAAATAGCGGTGCTATTATGACGCAATAGCGTCTTATGACCTTTTTGCGGTGGGCTTGTCAAGTCCTTATTATTATGACCCATGATTTTGTTGATTCCTAAAAAAGTCATTGCTTTGTGCAATCGAAATCTCTCGTAAAAAAACGAAAACCCACCGTATGCCAGAGAGCGCGCCAACCAAAAGCCTAATCGTTTCCTCCAACGAGCTCATCCATGCCAAGTACCATTTCAGCCTCTGGCAGAAGCGCGTTTTCATGTACTTCGTCTCCCAGATTGGCAAGGAGGCGAGCGATTTTGGGCTGCAAAAGGTCTATATCGCCGACCTCGTGCGCTTTTTCGAGGCCGAGCAGAACGGCACGGTTGCCGACATCATCGAGAACGTTCCGCGCCAACTTTACGAAACTTCCATCCAGGTCCCGAGCCGTGACGAGCAGGGCAACGAGCGTTTCGGCGAGGTGCGCCTCATCACCAAATACACCAAGCCGCAGGACAAAAACCCCGGCAACGCCTATATTGAGCTCAAGTTCAACGAGGACCTGAAGCCCCACCTGCTCGACCTCAAAAAGCAGTTTTCGAAGTACGAGCTGCGCTATATCATCCATTTGCAGAGCGCGCACGCCATCCGCATCTATGAGATTTTGAAGAGCCACCAGTACCAAAAACAGATTGACCTCGACGTGGATTACCTAAAAGTGATCCTCGAAGTGGCCGAGAAATACAAGCTCTACGGCGATTTCAAGCGCAAGATCGTGGACAAGGCGCAGGCCGACCTCGCCCAATTTTGCGACATCGCGTTCACTTATCAGGAGATAAAATCGGGCAAAAAAGTGGTCACGCTCCGATTTTCGATCTTCGAGAACAGGCCTGGCGAAAAGAACCGTTCGACTTCCCCTCCCCCACCCCGTCCCGAGAAAGGTACATCAAAACCTGCCGGGACAGGGGCCGATGCCGAGCGCGACACCCTTTTTATGGAGATACAGGAGACCGTCGTCGGCGAATGGGGGGTCAGCCCGAGCCGCCTCCTCGACCTCATGCGGGCGCACGATCCGGAGACCGTCCGGCAGGCATTCCGGGTAACCAAGCGCCGTGCCGCCGCCGGGGGACTGGCCAACCGCGCCGGTTTTTTTGTGGAGGCCGTCCAAAAGGGGTTCACCGACGGAGCCGAGGCCGCCGAGAAGCGCACCGCCCAAAAGACAGCCGAGCAGGCTGCCAAAATGGACAAGCTCACCGGCCTGAAAAACCAGCTCGACGACCTACTCGATGCCATGCGCGGCGATATAAATGCCACTATCCGCCAGCTCATCGAGGCCGATGCGAACACCCGTGCCCGTGCCATCGAAGCCGTCGCGGCGACGCAAAACCCAATTTTGAGAAAGGAAATAGACAAGCTTGGCGGCGAACCGACGGCGCAGGATTTCCGCGAAAACGCGAAACTCCGTGAGGCCGTCGTCTGGGAGATTGTCGGGCAGAACGCCCAATTTTTTGGGGAGATAAAATCAAGGTTCGCCCCCGGCGTGGCCGCGCTGGTCAACGTTTTGGGCAAAAAAGCGGTGCGGTTCGAGGTGCTGCGGTTTTTGGGGCTGGAGATTTGACCTTTAATCTATTTTTAATAAATAATAAGCGCATAAATATTATTTAAGCTTTTATTAAAATAATAGAAAACTGAAAGCTGGTAAAATAAAAAGCAAGGCGCACTTGACGTGCGACCTTGCTTTTTATTTTGACCTTGAATTTGCTCTTCCCCTACTTTCCCTTTTTGGACTGTATATCGCGGTCGATAATGGCGACGAGGTATTCGCGCATGGTAATATCATGCTCTACACAATGCAGTTTTATGAACTTGAACATGTCCACGGGGAGGTCAAGGCTGATCTTCCGGACGGCCACAGGGGGTGGGGGAGGGGGAGGGGGCGGTGTTTCGACCAGTTTGGTCTTGTGGATGGCCTCGACGGCGCGCTCCATGACCGGGCGAGCCTCTGCGGGGTTCTTGACTACGACCGGTTTGGCGGGCAGGCCGAGGTTGCCCATGTTGAACTTTTCTTTTGCCATGTTTTTATAAGGATTTTGTGGTTTTGCGGCCGTCCCAAGAGGTCTCGGGTCGGCTTATTGTGCTTTGATCAGGTTAAAAATAGCGGCTTTGTCCAGCACCTCGCGGGTGAGGCGGACCATCTCGTCGCGGGCCTTTGGGTCGCCGCCCTCGTAGGTGCCCTTGCCGTCGATCGCCGTTTCGGCATATGCCGCCCGACGGTGCACCACGGTTTCCAGCACCTCGATGCCGAGCCCGCGGATGGCATCTGCCATTCGTTTATATACGTTCGCGGAGGGCGAAAACTGGTTGATTACGAAGAACGCGGGTATCTCCCCCCGGAACTCCCGGGCTTGGTCGAGCCGTTCAAAAAAGGGCTGCATGGCCCTGAAATCGTGTGCGCTTGGCAGTATCGGGATGAGCAGGATATCGGCGGCGATGATGATGCGCGTGGTCATCTCGGAAAGCGACGGTGTGCCATCAATAATGACTGCATCGTAGTCGCGGTGAAGGTTGTCCACAGCCTTGCCGAGTGCCTTCGGGTCGGTCGCGCCGACGACGGTGACGGAGGGCAATTGGTCGGGCCTGACACCGCTCCAGGCGAGCGAATTTTGGTTTGCATCGGTGTCCACGAGGCAGGTCTTGAAGCCCATATGGGCGAAACAGACCGCGAGGTTTTGGCTCAAGGTACTCTTGCCTACACCGCCTTTTAAGTTTGAGATTGCTATCTTCATGGTGTGTATTTCGAGGCAATGGTACAGTTAATATTGGCATGAAAGTGTTTTTATATAAATATTATTTTCTATTAAGTATAAATATTACTAATTTTTAAGTGGATCTTGGGTAGGGCAGCTATGATTCTTTCAAGTGTGACAATATAAAAAATATACTATTATTTAAATAATAGTATAAATAATATTTATGATTATCATAAGCAAAATCAAATTCTATTAATTTTCGGTTTGCCAGTTATGACTATTATATGCTCCAGATAGTATTATCTGGAGGACTG
>JANOQP010000551.1:0-6684 GCA_031414895.1 Saprospirales bacterium | reverse complement strand
TGAAAGAGGGCGCGCCCGAAAACCCGGCCTGATTGCACAGCGAGGGGATGACTTGAAGTCATCCCCTCGCTTTTTTTGCTCATTTTTTGAGAAAACCTTCGGCCAATTTCCCCATGATTTTGTACCCCGCGACCGTCGGGTGAACACCGTCCGCCGCCAATTCGAGTGGCAGGCCGTTGCGCGAATCGGTCATTTCTGAAAAATAATCGAGGTAGCCGACGCTGTTTTTTTCGCAATAACTTTTGATCATCGCGTTCAGTTCGGGGATCTTTTTGTCGGGCCCCATGCCCGTCCGCCACGGATAATCCGCCGCCGGGAGGACGGAGCAAAGAACGACTTTGATGCCGTTTGCCCGCCCGATCTCGGCCATCGAGGCGAGGTTGCCCAAAATGTTTTCGAGCGAAATGGGGCCAGTATTTTCGGCAATATCGTTCGTCCCTGCCAAAATCACGACTGTCGCGGGCTTCAAATCCACGACATCCTGCCGAAATCGGACCAGCATTTGCCCGGTCGCCTGCCCGCCGATGCCGCGCCCGACATGATCTTTTCCCTCAAAAAAAGACGGGTCGTCATTCACCCATCCCTCGGTGATCGAATCGCCAAAAAAGACGACGCGCTTTTTGGCCGGATTTCGCGAAAGGAGGGCGAGCCGGGCATTTTCCAATTTATATCGGGCGAGGCCGCCCCAATCGTTTTCGAGCATTTTTTGCCAATGTTGGTGCCAGCCCCAGTTGGCTTCGAGGTTGGCCTTTTTTGCAAAATCGGGCGAAAGCAAAAGGCCCTCGCGGTCGAGCCAATCCTCAAAACGCTCCGGCCAAAGGTCGCAGGGCAAATCCTGTTTTTTCAGCCCAAAACCATGTCCGCCCTTCGGGTAAATATGCGCCTCGACAGGTCGCCCGGCCGCTTGCCATTTTTTGTAAAAATCGATGCAGCCGTCGGCGAGGTGGTCGTCAGAGGCGAAGGCCATGAAACAGGGTGGGCCGTCTTTCGGCACTTTTTCACCCAAAACGGAGAACAAATAGCCATAAATCGGAGCAAAAAAGTCCGGTCGGCTTGCCGCTTCGTCCGTTTGCGCGGCAGCTGCGGTCAAATTTCCGCCTGCTGAAAAGCCCATCATGCCGACGCGATCGGGGGAAACATTGAATTTTTTAGAATTTTCACGAACGAATTTTACGGCCGCCCTGCCATCGGCAATCGCCAATTTTGCGGTCGGTGCGAGCATTGAATCTGCCCCGGCGTAATTTTTTTTCCACATAAAATCACCAACGGATCTCCCAAAATCCGGGCCCTCGTTGGCCACCCGATATTTCAAAACAAAGGCCGTGATACCGAGGGAATTGAGCCAAACCGCAATCTCGTGGCCCTCCAAATCGATTGCGAGACCAAGGTACGAGCCGCCCGGGCAGACGATGACCGAAGTGCCGTTCCAGTTTTTTTCGGGTCGAAAAACCGTCAAAGTTGGGGCCGAGATATTGCGCACCATTTTTACGCCCGCCTCATTGATCTCCGAAAATTCGGGGAGCGACCAGTTTTCGGAACCGGGCGCGGGGCCGTCATAAAGGGTGAAAACTTGTTGGGCAAGGGCCATTTTTGCACAAAAAACAAGCAAAAGGAGAAGGGTCGATACTTTCATATCCATGCCTGAACGGTGATTTATATGATTATTGTGATTGTTTTGATTGCTGAAAATCACGAGAATCAAAGGAATCAAAAAAATCACAAATCAGACAATCGTCCTCAAATCAATGCCAACATCTCCTCCCAGTCAACATACAATTTCTCCAGCTCGGCTTTTTGCGAAGCGTACTTTTTCAACACGCCGTCCGATTCTTTTTTTGAATAAAAATCCGGCGCGGCCATCAATTTTTCGATGGATTTTTGGTCGGCTTCGATCTCCTCGATGCGCTTTTCGGTTTTTTGTGCGTTCCGTTGGATGCGTTTTTTCTCCTCCGGGTCGATGGCCGCGCTCCAATTTGGCGGGGCTTTCGCCGCAGCCGCTGTGACGGTCGCTTTTTCGACATCGCGCATATTGTCGAGGGCGCGCTTTTCAAGGAAATAATTGACGTCGCCGAGGTATTCTTTGAGCTTGTGGTCGCGGAACTCGATGGTCTTGTCGGTCAATCCGTCCAAAAAATCGCGGTCGTGCGAAACGACGAGCAATGTGCCGTCGTAATCCAAAATGGCTTGTTTCAGGACCTCTTTCGAGATCATGTCCAAGTGGTTCGTTGGTTCGTCGAGCACCAAAAAATTGATGGGCCGGAGCATCATGCAGGCCATCGCGAGGCGCGCCCGTTCGCCGCCGGAAAGGACGACCACTTTTTTGTCCACGTCTTCGCCGCTGAACATAAATGCACCCAAAACGGCCCGCAATTTGGTCCGCATTTCGGGCGGCGCGTGCATTTCCATCGTCTCCAAAAGGGTGATTTTTGGGTCCAAAGTTTCGGCCTGGTTCTGTGCATAATAACCGACGTGCGCGTTGAAACCGACAGCGGCGGTGCCCTTTGTCGTGCCTTCCTGCCCGACGAGCATCTTTGCGAGGGTCGTTTTTCCCTGTCCGTTTTGGCCGACAAAAGCGATCCTTTCGCCCCTAAGTATCTGAAAATCAACGTTTTCGAGCACTTTCAAATGGCCATATGATTTCGTCAGGTTCTCCGCCGATGCCGCAATTTCGCCCGAACGGGGGGCAGGCGGGAAGCGGATGTTCATCGATGCAACGTCCTCGTCGTCGATCTCGACGCGGTCCATTTTGTTGAGCTGTTTTTGCATCGACTGGGCCATCGAGGTCTTCGTGGCCTTCGCCATGAACCGGTTGATGGTGCGCTGCCGGTCGGCGATGACTTTTTGCTGGTTGTCGAATGCGTTTTGCAAAAGTTCGCGCCGTTCGGAGCGCATTTCCATCGCTTTTGAATAGCCGACTTTGTACTCGAAAATTTTCCCAAGCTCAATTTCGAGGGTGCGGTTGGTCGTGATGTCCAAGAACCGCTTGTCGTGCGAGATGGTCACGACGATGCCCGTCGAGTTCATGATCCAGTTTTCGAGCCATAATATGGACTCGATATCGAGGTGGTTCGTCGGTTCGTCGAGCAGCAGCACATCGGGGCGGCGGAGGAGCATTTTTGCCAGTTCGATCCGCATCTGCCAGCCGCCGGAAAATTCGTCGGTGAGGCGCGAAAAATCCTTGTCGCGGAAGCCGAGGCCCTTCAAGATGCGCTCCGTATCGGCCACCATCGTGTCGCCGCCGAGGAGGTGAATCCGCTCCGATAGGTCGCTGAGCTCGCCGATGAGTTCCATGTAACCGTCGGTTTCGTAGTCTTCGCGATGGCTCAATTCGGCTTCGATTTCGTGCAGCCGGGCATCCATTTGTTTGAGCTCCGCGAAGGCCGAAAGAGCCTCGTCGATGACCGTTTTGCCTTTCGGCATGAGCATATCTTGGTGCAAATAGCCGATGGTCGTGCCGTTCGGATAGGCCACTTCGCCCTCTTGCGGGTTCATTTCACCTGCGATAATTTTTAGGATTGTGGACTTGCCGGCCCCGTTGCGGCCGACAAGGCCGACGCGCTCACCGGGCTTGATGGTCGTGGTCACATAGTTCAAAAGTATCCGGTCGGAATACTGCACATAGACATTTTGTAGGGAAATCATCCTTCGTATTTTAGCGGGCGCAAAGGTACTTAAAGGCAAAAGGAAAAAGCCAAAAGTCAAAAGGAAAGGGGTTTAAAAACAAAAAGCAAAAGCCGGACGAACCGAACTTTTGCCTTTTGTCATTTATATTTTGACCTAAAAAATGAGCCAAACCTATTTCCCGCTTTCCGCGACAGGCGTGATATCGCTGTTCCAAATCTCGCGGGACATCTTCCATTTGCCGCCCTCTTCCTGCCAAATCGCGATAAATTTCCCTTTGTCAAAACTGCCGCCCTTGCCATCCGGGATATCATAAACGCCTTCTTCGACGACCGCTTCGGGGCCTCCGTGGACCTTGTTTTCAACAATCGAAATCTTGAAGCCCGGTTCGTTTTTGCCGTCGTTGAAAAAGTATTTGGCGATCGCATCGACACCCGAAACCGCGGGCATCCTGTCCGGCATCACAATCGCGTCCTTGCAATAAAGCTCGCCATACCAAACCGGGTCGTTTTTAAAAAAACGGTCGGAATAAACTTGGTTGGCATCGTGGACGGTTTTTTTGACAAGGTCAATGTCAAAATGCTTGTGGCCGTGCTTGTGGCCGTGCTCTTTTTTATGGTTGCAGGCCATTAAAAAGACCACAATGGCCGATAGGAAAAAGACTTTCATTGTTGTGGATTTTATGAATGAAAATACCGGGTTTATCGATGGGCCTATTTTTCCTTTAAAAGCGTCATGGTCTCCTTTCGTCCGCCCCGGTTCATTTCAAAACGCAGGGTATCACCGTCCAATTTCACGATTTTAACCATGATTTCCTGTTTCCCGTAGGCGACCGTGTAGAGTTTGTCAAGCTCGGTGCGCCATTGTCCCTTGTCGTTTTGCGTCCCAAAACCGCTGGAATAATCGCCCGATTCCTCAAATTTAAAATGGACTTGCGAGGCGTTTATATCAGATGGCTTATCTTCCAAAAGCCATTCGTGGCCTGTCCAATTGCCGATAAGTTGTGGGTTTTTATCGTTTTTCTTTTGGCAAGAAACGATAAAAAGGATTGAGCAAAAAATTGAAAAAGATAGGTGTTTCATAAAGCAATCGTAAAGGTTGTTGGATTGTCTGAACTGTGATTCTTTTGATTTTTATGATTGTTTTGATTTCAGAAATACTAAATCATGGCAATCATAAAAATCAAAAGAATCACAGTTCAGACAATCAATCAAACGAATCAAAGTTCAGACAATCAATCTAAAGAATCAAAGTTCAGACAATCAATCAAACGAATCACAGTTCAGACATTCACGCATAAACGCTCGCGTTCATCATCTCCTCGATCTCCTCCAATTCGATTGGCACCGCGCCGAACAAGTCCATCGGCCCGTGATCGGTGATCAAAATATCGTTTTCGAGCCGGATGCCGAGGTTTTCCGCAGGGATATAAATGCCCGGTTCGCAGGTGAAGACCATCCCGGCGCGGAACGGGTCGTAGCGGTTCGAGAGGTCGTGGACATCGATCCCCAAATGGTGCGACGTGCCGTGCATGAAGTATTTTTTGTAGGCTGGCGTGTCCTCCGGCGCGTCGTCCACGTCTTTTTTGGTCAAAAGTCCGAGGCCGATCAGTTCGGAGGACATGATTTTCCCGACCTCTTTATTGTAGTCTTCGAGCGTCACCCCCGGCACGAGCATGGCCGTCGCCTCTCGAATGACGCGCAAAACCGAACGATAAACAGCCGCCTGCCGTGTCGAAAACTGCCCGTTCACCGGGACGCAACGGCTGAGGTCGGAGGCATAATTGGCATATTCGCAGCCAAAATCCATCAAAACCACGTCGCCGTCGCGCAATTGCTGGTCGTTGGAAATATAATGGAGGACGCAGGCATTTTTTCCCGACGCGATGATCGGTTCGTAGGCGTGCGACGTGCAGCGGTTGCGCAAAAACTCGTGGGTGATCTCGGCCTCGACCTCAAATTCCCAAACGCCCGGCTGGATAAAATCGCAGACGCGGTGAAAAGCCCTGTTCGTGATACCAATCGCCTGTTGGATGAGGTCCATTTCGTGGTGGCTCTTGATCATCGCCAAGCGTTTCAAAATGGGCTGGCTTCGGTAAAATTGATGGATCGGGTAGCGATCACGCAGTTTTCGCGCCTCGCGAACGTCTTTTGATGCGACCTCGGAAAAGAACTTGTCGTGCTCGTTCGTGTTCACATAAATGCCCTCCGAGAGCAAGATAAGTTCGTTCATGACCGCCTCTGATTCGTCCAAAAACAGCACTTTTTCAATGCCACTGACTTTTGTGGCCTCCTCTTTCGAGAGTTTTTTGCCCTCCCAGATCGAGGTTTTTTCGGTCGCTGGCTTGATCAAAAGCACCTCGCGGAACTTGTCTTTCACACAATCCGGGTACAACAATAATATGGAGTCCTCTTGGTCGATACCGCTCAAATAGAACAGCCCCGTGTTTTGCCGGAACGGGAAATTGGTGTCGCCGGAGCGCGGCATGAGGTCGTTGGAGTGGAAAATGGCGACTGTGTTTGGCCGCATCTCGCGGATGAAACGCCGACGGTTTTGCCGGAAAAGGTCGGTCGGGAGCGGGTGGTAACGCATCGAAAAAAGTAGTTTTATAAAAATCGGATGGCCAAAGAAAGGCGCATTTTTGTGGCAAAACCAAACCTTCGCAAGTTGTTTCGACAGGTTTTTTTAAAAATCGCGCCGGATGCTTTGTGGGCTAAAAAGCGGTTCTAATTTTGGCCGGGTTTTTAGGCAGACCTATTTTTTTCGATGAATTTCCAACCTGAACAGTTTTTGACAGATGTCAAAAATCTTATCAATCACAGAAATCAAACAGAATCATAGTTCAGACAAATTTCGTTGAAAATGCCCGAAAACCGGCCCTTTCTCCAACTTTTCACATAAAAATACACCAAAATATGAACGTCCCGGCTGAACTGAAATACACCAAAGATCACGAATGGGTCCGCATCGAGGGCAATATCGGCATCATCGGCATCACCGATTTTGCGCAGGGTGAGCTCGGTGAGCTTGTTTATATCGAGGTCGAGACCGTCGGCGAGACCG
>JANOQP010000550.1:0-2806 GCA_031414895.1 Saprospirales bacterium | reverse complement strand
CCCCCCCCCCCCCCCCCCTATGTGGTTGAGCCTCCTTTGTATCCTTGCAGTTTTCAGGCAGGATTTGGCAGGGCAAACCAACTGTGACAACTTTGAGTTTCTTGTCTGTCAGGAAGAACCGCACTCTCCCTGGCCTTCATTCTCAACCACCAATGACCCGAGCGCGTTCAATATCTATTATCGCGTGTACTTGAAAACAAAAAATGGCAACCCGCTCCCCCAAAACCATGGTTTCAATTTTTTCGCTTTTACCGGTCAGGCCATTATGCCAAACCATCCGCTGTCAAGCCAGCTCAATGTCGCAGAAACGATGTTACTTTCACAACAATCTTACGGAGGACCGGGCATAAACCCTTATCTCCAATATTTGGAAATCGATAAAAAAGGTGAAGTGACTTGGGTAGTTGGCAACCCAGCGGCTGCCGACCCTTGTGCCGAAACGCCCATCTCACTGCCATTGGCCCCGGCAGGATCATCGAGCGACCGTGTCCTCCTTTTCATTTTGGTGTTTGATGCCCTAAGCGGGGATGGGGTCAAGTTCGATGCAGAGGACAGCCATATTGTAGATTGCGCATGCAGCTTAAACCAAGTGGATCCTGTAAAGACCTGCAGCACCTCGACAGCTGTTGTTATGCCTTCACCTACATTGTGCCAATCGGCAGCGCTCAATTTTTTGCCGATGGAGTTTTCTCAAGCCGTTAACCGATATGTAATGCCCGTAAAAATCACGGGCATTACGGCTGGCCAAATAGTTCAGCGCATCGATTACGGCGTTCATATCGAACCCGATATGAACGGCATAGCCCTTCTCGATTTCACTTTCTTTGAATCACAAGTTGGCCCAGTGGATGCCGAGTTCAGAAAAAGGAAAAATACCGACGGGACTTTCGACGTGTACATTTCCAATGAAACCGGTTGGTTGCCCTCATCGAACGAGGCGATAATCGGTTATATCGCGGTAGATGGCATTTACAACCTTTCACAAGGAGGGGACCTTTACATGCACCTCATTGCGGGACGGTTTGCGAAAAGCGGTATTACCTGCGGGATGGAGGCCAATGACCTCATGGTCACCATTCCGGGCTTCGATGCCTGCTCGTCACCCATCAGTTTGACCACGGATGCCTCCTATGGCACCGATTGCACCATGTCAAATATATATACATTGACCCACACCGCTCCATCAAGCATATTTTTGGACAATTTGTTCATCAAACTTGTCTTCAACGACTTGGACGTTGCCCCAGAAATTTCCGGTGGCGACCTTCCCTGCCCGGACTGCTGGGTGCTCAGCAACGACAACGGTTTGTACGTTCTCGACTATGAATACGATGTTTCAAATCAGGGTGTTCCATTGGAATTGGTCACGGGCACCAATTTTTCCATTTCGTTCCCCGGACAGACTGGGTGTTTTGAGCCTTTCGTCTTTTACGCGGAGGCATTGGAGAAGGGGGCTGCCGAAAAATGCGCCCTTGGGGTCTATCTGAACGATTTCCCCATTTGCGACCCACGCATTTCGGTCCAATTTTATAGCCCGATCGCAGGTGGGCTTGGGGTATATGACTACAAATCAACACTCGAAACGGGTTCGTACAGCGTCGAAAACGATGACGACTGCCAAACACAGACCTATTGCCCCGACCTGGAGTACGCGCCATACACCCTTACTGCCGATATCAACTATGACAACCCGCTTTGCGGAGTCTCCACGTTTGATCTGGTCAAGATTTCCAAGCATGTACTGAATGCTCAACCTTTTACGATGCCCGAACAGTATGTTGCTGCCGACATCAACAAAAATGGACAAGTGACAACATTTGATATTGTCGAGTTGAGAAAGTTGATATTGGGAATATATGATACTCTCACCCTCAACCAATCTTGGCATTATGTGGACGATTCTTGGGCGTTTCCGACACCAGCCTTGTCAGGTACTATTAATCCTTATGTGCCTTTTTACGATGATAAAAATATCATCCAAAATGTCCAACCGGGTTCATCCCCTGTGTTTAAAGCAATAAAGGTCGGCGATTTAACAGGCGACTGCAACTGTGGCGAATACCCCTTGTTCAATGGGGATGTTGCCGAAAATCGAAACATCTCCGAGGATAAGGAACAGGATTGGCTGTCCATCCCAACCGAAAAAGTCCTGGCCGAGCAAAATGGCCTAATTTCCATTCCCGTTTTTGCAAATGGCCGGGCACCATGGCTGGGGCTCCAATCGGGCTTCCGTTTCGACCCGTCGCTGTTCGAGTTTGTTTCGGTCGCGCCAAATGTGGCGGCGGGGATATCCATGGGGAATTTCGGCCTCGGAAAAGCGGGAGATGGTGAAGTCCGTTTCGCTTGGTCGTTTTCGGACCCTGACGCGCTTTTGACGGCCAATGAATGGCTCTTCACCTTGCAGTTGAGGAAAAAGACAAACCGAAATTATGTCGCCATGGACGAATGGCTGACATTGGACAACAACATCATGAAAGGCGAGGCTTACGCAGATGCGGCAGGCGAAATTTCCATGAGCGAGCTGCGGCTAAATTGGGCGCCCGGCCAAAATACGGCGGCAAATACTACCGGGCTGTCCGTCCATGCCGCACCAAACCCGTTCAAACACGCGGCCTCCACGGTTTTTATACAAGCAATCACGCCCGGCGAGGCAATGATCGAACTGGCCGATTTTAACGGAAAAACCGTAAGTTCGCAAAAAACATTGCTGCAAATTGGTGAAAACCGGGTGCAATTGG
This sequence comes from Saprospirales bacterium, assembly GCA_031414895.1. GTDB lineage: Bacteria > Bacteroidota > Bacteroidia > Chitinophagales > Saprospiraceae > JANOQP01. Next base: position 68 of record JANOQP010000550.1, on the reverse strand, counting down.
CCCGAGATGCCGAGCAACTGCCCGTGGGCACCTATCTTTTGGTCGTCCATCAAAACGGGCAACGTGCG
>JANOQP010000549.1:0-7334 GCA_031414895.1 Saprospirales bacterium | reverse complement strand
ATTGTCCGATTGCCATTAAAAAGCCACCAAAAAGGATGGATTTTCGATTGCCCCAGTACCTATCGGCAACATATCCGCCGAGCAGCGGCGTGAGATAAACAAGGCTTGTATAATCGCCATAAATGTCCGCGGCCTGCTTTTTGGACATCATCATCGCCTGGGTCATGTAAAGGATAAAAATCGCCCGCATCCCGTAATAGCTGAACCGCTCCCACATTTCGGTAAAAAAAAGGAGCGTCAGTCCGCGCGGATGGCCGAACATTTCCTGTTTAGGTTGCGCCATGTTTAGTTGAAGATTTTAAAATTGGTGAATTCGATACCTTGCCCAAAGCAAGTTTTGCGGGCGAAAAGTAGATTTTTATAAATCCATTGCACGCTTTTTCAATGTTCTTTTGGAAAAAGGGGGCGACGGACGCGAAAAACGGCAGCCACGGGTTGGTGGGCGGGGCAATCATTCTTCCATTTCGTTGGCTTCAATTTCAGGCCCGGTTTCTTCATTTCCCGCAAAAAAATCGACCACTTTTTGCGTCCCCGCTTTGCCGATAAGTGCCTCAATATCAACGGTTTGCGCCTCGCGCAGCCGTGTGACCGACCCGAAATGGGTGAGCAGTTTTTGCGCCGTTTTTTCGCCGATTCCCGGGATGTCGGTCAGCTCGGTTTTCAGGAAATTGCGGCTCCGTTGGTCGCGGTGAAAGGTGATGGCGAAGCGGTGGGCCTCGTTGCGCGCCTGTTGGATCAGTTTGAGCGACTCCGATTTTTTGTTGATATAAAGCGGCACGGCATCGTCGGGAAAAAAAATCTCCTCGAGCCGTTTGGCGATGCCGACGACCGTGACCTTTTCCAAAATGCCGAGTGCTTTTAGGCTCTTGACCGCCGCCGAAAGTTGCCCCTTGCCGCCGTCGATCAAAATGAGTTGCGGCAGCGGTGTGGACTCGGCAAGCAACCGTTTGTAGCGGCGGAAAACGACCTCTTCCATCGTCGCAAAATCGTTCGGCCCCTCGACCGTTTTCACGTTGTAGTGCCGGTAATCGCGCTTGGCCGGTTTCGCGTTGCGGAAGACGACGCAACTGCTGACCGGGTTGGTGCCGTGGATATTTGAATTGTCGAAACACTCGATATGGAATGGGACCTCGGCCATTTGGAGGTCGGATTGGAGCGTTTTCAGGATGCGCTCGAAGGCCATTTGTTTGCCCGTTTGGTTGATCTCCTCGCGGCGTTTTTGCAGGGCGTGGTATTGGACGTTCTTTTCGGCAAGCTCCAACAGTTTCTTTTTGTCGCCAATCTTTGGGACAGTTACTGTGATTTTTTCATTGGGAAATTCCATCTCGATCGGGATGATAACCTCCTCTGTTATCGAGCTAAAACGCTCCCTTAAATTATTGATTCCGAAATAGAGCAAATCGTTTAGATCTTCATCCAAGTTCTTTGTGAGCGTCAATGTGAACGTGTTGATGATAGCGCCATTGACGACCTTAATATAGTTTATGAACGCTTCTTTATCATCTGTTGCGATAGCAAAAACATCAACATCCCTAATGGTTGTTGATACGACGGTGCTTTTCCCTTGATAGTCCTCAAATAGTCCGAGTTTATCTTTGAGCAATTGCGCGTTCTCAAATTCCATGTTGTCAGCGGCCAATTGCATCTCTGCTTTTAGGTGGTTTTTTACCGCTGCGAAATTGCCTTTTAGGATGTTCTTTATCTGTTCTATCTTTTGGTTATAGTTTTCCTCTGTTTCATGTCCGCAACAGGGGCCTTTGCAGTTTTTTATATGATACTCCAGACAGACCTTAAACTTGTTCTTGTCAATATTATCTTGGGTAAGGCTTAATGGGCAAGTGCGCAACTGAAAGAGTTTTCTTATCAAATCCGTAATCTGATAAACCTTGTGCCGCGATGTATATGGCCCAAAATAAACAGAGCCGTCGCGGAACACTTTTCGCACCGCCCAAACACGCGGGAAACGCTCTTTTTTTATGCAGATATAGACGAGCGGCGACTTCTCGTCTTTCAACATTACGTTATAGCGCGGTTGAAATTTCTTGATAAAAGTGTTTTCCAACAATAGCGCATCTTGCTCGGTCTCGACTATCGTGAACTCTATGCGGTTTGCGTGTTTTAGCAACGCGCGTGTCTTGGCGGTCTGGTTTTTTTTATCGCCAAAATAAGAGTTCAACCGGTTCTTGAGGTTCTTCGCCTTTCCGACATACAAAATCAGCCCCTCGGCATCCAAATATTTATAGATGCCCGGTTCGGTCGGGATGCTCGGCGAAAAGGCGCGAAATTCTTCTGTGGTCACGGTGCGGGCTGTTTTTTTGCGATGCAAATAGAACCAAAAACCTACCTTTGTCATCTAATTTTTTTCAAAAATGCACGACCCGATCTCTTTCTCGGAACTGGTGGACAGCGCGGCAAGCATGGATTTTCAGGATTATCAAAAATTCCTGAAAACGGTCAACACCCGGCGCGTCCAAAACCGCCCGGACGTGCTGCCAAAGGCCGAGACAGACCTGCTGAACAAGGTATATAGGGTCTTCCCGGCGGAAAAAAAGGCCCGTATGGTCGATTTGAACGCAAAGATTTGGGATTCAAGTTTGACCGAGGCCGAACATCAAGAACTGCTGCTTTTGTTGAACGCGCACGAAAAATGGGCGGCCAAACGGGTGGCATCTTTGGCAGAATTGGCGGTTTTGAGGAACACGGATTACGCCGCGCTCATCAAAGAACTCGGCATTTCGCTTTCCCACCAAAATGATTAGGCCGGGCATTTCGGCTGCCGTGCGGCGAACGGTTCGCGAACGGGCCAAAGGGTTTTGCGAGTATTGCCGGAGCCAAGACACCTGCGGCGCAAGCCCTTTCAATGTCGAGCATATTTTCCCGGCCAAATTTGGCGGCACCGACGAAATTGCCAACCTCGCCTATGCCTGCAATGGTTGCAACGGGCATAAGTCCACAAAAACCGAGGCATTTGACCCCAATTTTGAGCAAAACAGCCCGATTTTCAACCCAAGGGAACAAATTTGGGAAGACCATTTTAGCTGGGATTCGACAGCCACATTGCTTATTGGAAAAACTTCGGTTGGCCGCGCCACCATTTTGGCGTTGAAAATGAACCGTGCGCCGCTGGTTATTTTGAGGAAAGGCATGGTTTTACTCGGAATCCACCCGCCGAAAACTGGGTGATCATTGAGCATTTTTTTTCAAATGAACACAAAAGAACTCCGCCAACTCCTCGGCGACGGCCACCTTGCCGAGGCACTGGAAACGCTCCGCGAAAATGTCGCCGAAACTGCCCACCTCAACCGCGTGACCTCGCTCTCGTTTCGTTTTTCGGAAAACAACCGGCTGCGGGCCAGCGGCACGGGCGACGCAGGCACCATCAACCGGGAGCAAATCCAGATTGTCGAAGCACTGATCGCATTGATCGATGAACTGGAAAAACTGGCCGCAAAACTGCCCATCGGCCAGATTGGGCAGCCGCAAAACGCCCCGGTCTTGCGGGCATATTTGAGCGTTGGCACGCCGCACAAAGAGGTCCAGGCCGATTTTTTGGCGTTTTTGCGCAATTATTTCCGACTGAAAGGGGTCATCCTCGAAACGGTCGGCACGACCAGTTATTCCTCCCGGAAACCACTTATCCCCATCAAGTTGAAGCTCGGATCGGTCTCCGGCTGCGTCGTTTTGGCGACGGAGCGGTTCGTCGGCACGGACGGTTTTTTCAGAAAGGAAAGCCCTAAAGAGGAGCGCGTCCCGGAAATCTGTATGACCACCGCATGGACGCATATCGAGGCCGCGATGGCCTATCAACTGGAACTTCCGCTGCTCATTTTGCGCGAAAAAAACGTGCGCTCCGAGGGCATGATCGACCCGAGCGTCCACGAATGGAACGTGTATGAAATCGATTTGACCGACCACGAGGCCATCTCGAACGGTGCGCTCAAACCGATCATCGACGGCTGGATAGAGGAGGTTGGGGATTTTAGCCGGCGGAAATAGCGAGTAAGTTCAAAAATAAGTTCATATCAGTTCGTAGCTGAAAATCATCCGGTCGAAAAGCACTTTTTCCCCATTTTCATCAAAAATATACCGCTCGTCATTTTTACGGTCGTCAAAAACCCGATAGACTTTTTCCTTGACGACCGTTGGCAACAAACTGGTCTTGATCCGGACGATCATCACGACCGGGTCCAAATCTTTCCATTTCATTTTTTCGCCCGTGATCCGGGTCTTTTTTCCGTGTTCGTCGAACACAAAAAAGGCATCGCCCGAATGGATGGCGGCGTAAATCTTTCCCGCTTTTATCGAATCGATCCCCGATTTATCAACGAGTATCGAGTTGTAGGAATCCGCTTTTTGCATGGCCTTGAATTTGATGCACAAATTTACTTCAAATACTTCTCCCCAAAAAACGCCCGATATTCGTCAAACCGCTTTTTGCCCAAGAGCACCCGGTAATTGTTCTGTGTGATGGCAAAAAACTCGGTCTTCACCCTTTTTTCTTTGATGAAATCTTTGGCCGCGACGAGTTCGGTGTAATATTTCATCGCCATTTCGCGGTTGTCGAACTTGCGGATGACGATGATCGGCGTTTCGGTGTCCGTGCCGAGGTAGATGTTCGAGACGCGCAACTGGTCGAGCTTGTGGTATTGGCGGTTGTAGTCGCTGATGTCCGTTTTCACGTTGTCGAGCTTGATGTCGCCGCCCGTGAGGACGATGATGAAATAGTGCAGTTTGTCGTTTTCGAGCGTGTAGTCCTCGGCGTTTTTTCCATCCTCGCCCTTTTTTGGCTCGGTCGGGTCGGGGGCCTGAAAACCCTCGCAGCCCAGCACGCGGGCGATTTCGGTGGCGCGGGTCTTTTCCTCCGTGTCCGGGTATTTCGCCATGAACTCTTTGAGGGCCTTGCAATAGCCGTCCTTGCCGAGCGTGCTGCCCTGGCTCATCGTTCCGAGGAGCGCAAATTTGACGGCCAGCGCGTTCGTGGAGCCGAATTTTTTCTCCGCCTCTGTGCACCTTTCGCCCGCTTTCGCGAAATCCCCGGCCTGAAAGAACCGGTAGGTTTCTTTATAAAAACTGTTCAGTTCCCGCGCTTTTTGGCTTGTCAGGTCGCGGAAATTGGGGTCGGTCAACGATTTCGCGTAGCTCGAATTGGCATATTTTCCCGTGATCTTGTCAAAATATTCCTGTGCCTTCGCCGCGTTTTTGAGGTCGGTGAAGGCGAGGTAGCAATAAAACCATGCTTCCAGTTCGCTCGTTTTCACATACTGGGGGAAGTCGTTGAGCATCCTTTCGATGGTCTCGGAGCATCGTTTGTTGTTCTCCAATTGGTCGCGGTACGCCTTTCCGAGCTTGAAAAGGTTGGCAGCCACCGACGAATCGAGGGCCGCAAGGTCGCTCGCGGTTTTCGGGATGCCGGGCAGGAGGTCGTCAAGCTCGGCGTCGGAGAGGTCGGTGCCGCCCGCTGTCGTCGTTTCGGTGCCAGTGTCGCCGCCGCTGTTTGCCTCCGAACGCCGCGAGCGTCGCCAATCGTCCTCGTTTTTGCGGTCGCCCCAGGTTTTTGCAAAATCGCGTTTGCCCTTTTTGACATTGCCGTCGTTGTAAAAATAAAAACTGCTCGCGTTTGGCGGCAATGGCGGGCCACCGGGCCGGAGCGCGGGGGTCGTTGCTTTAGAGGCGGGCGTTTTTGTCTCTGCAGCAGCTTTTGTGGCCGCCTCGATCTCGGCCTCGCGGTCTTTTTTGATCCTTTTGGCGAGCGCCTTTTTCTCGTCCTCGCTCATGTTGAAAATGGTTCGGAGGCTGTCGCCGAGCGTGATCGCGGTGATATATCCCGCGATTTCGGTGAGGTTTTTCGCGTAGCGGCTTGCCTCGGCATATCGGCTGTCGGTGATCGGCAGCACGGTCAGCGTCGAATCGTAGTAATTTTTTGCCTCGACAAATTTTTCCGCATCAAAATAAAGCTGCGCGAGTGCGAGATAGCTTTCCGCCTTTTGGTTGTTGTTGCCTTTTGAACTGGCAAGGCTCTGTTCGAGGTGGCCGATGGCGGCGGTTTTGTTGCCGTTTTTAAGGTCGATTTGCGCCAGCGTGAAATAGATCTGGTCGCGGTAATCGATGTTTTTATCGTCCTTCAACATTTTTTGCATCGCCCGCTCGGTCTCCGCCGCGCCGGTCGAGCCGTTGTAAAATGCATCGAGTGCCATGTGCAGCTTCGCAGAAAACTCCATGTCATAGACCGGCCCGCTGCGCAGAACCTGTTGATAAGCGGCTACCGCTTCCGCGCTGCGACCCGCTTTCGAGTGGATCTGGGCCAAAATATAGGCCAAACGCGCCCGTTCGCGCTTCTTTTTGGTCAAACGAATGGCCTTTTCGAGCGGCTCGACGGCCTTATCGTACCTTTTTTGTTTCAAATAATTGTGCGCCTCGGCGACCGCCAATTCGTCGCGCAGGGCTTTCGGGAAAAACGGGTTCGTTCCCATTTGGTTGAAAAGGAACTCTGCCTCGTCGTTTTTGTCGCGGTCGATCATCGTGCGGCCCATCCAAAGTTGGAGTTCCGGGAAGCACGGGCGGCGGTGAAAAACGCGCTTGGCATACGGGTCCTTTGTGCCGTCGGGCTTTTCGGGCACGTCGTCGGGGCCTTCCTCGGCGGCTTTTGGGGCCGGTTTTTCGATTTCTTTATCAAAGGAATTTTCGTCCATCTTCTCCTTTTTGCCGGAGGGTTTTCCTTTTGAACTGGATTTCTTCTTTTTGGCGGCGGCTTTTTTCTTGGCCTCCTTCGCGTCCTTTTTCTCCTTTGCGATTTTTTCCTTCTTTTTCGCAGCGGCCTTTTTCTCTTTTTTCTTTTGCCGCTTGGTCTTTTTTACGGCCTTTTTCTTTTTGAAAACGGGCTTGTCCGGGTTGAACTCGTCCATCGCAAAACGCAGGGCCTCTTCCGCCGATTCGTAGTCTTTTTTCAAAAAATAGGCCTTGCCGACGAGCAAATAACAGTCGTCCGTCCATTCGCTCACGCGGTGCAGCGCGACGACCTTCGACATTTTTTTGACCACATTGTCGCAGCCTTCCTTGACCTGTTTGGCCTCTTCGAGCGTCACCGCTTCGTAGGGATAGATGTCGAGGATTTGGTTGTAATTATCTTTGTGCTGCTCGTTCAGCTTCGCCAATGCGTCCTCGTAGAGTACATTTGCGTTGAAATAACCGTTGTAATGCGCGTTCATGTCGTGCCAACGCCGCTTCGCCCAACTCACGTCGCCCTTCTTTTTTTGGGTAACGCAGGCCGAAACGACCATCATGGCGAGGGAAAACAGGACGAATTTGTGGACGTGTTTCAAAATCCGATGGGTTGT
>JANOQP010000548.1:0-3120 GCA_031414895.1 Saprospirales bacterium | reverse complement strand
ATTTGTACCTTTATTTAAAACCCGTTCCTAAGGGCCGCAAATTTGGCCATTTCGCGACGTAAATTATTTCACGGGCAAAAAATCGGGAGTCGTGCTATCTTTGAAACTCGAATTTAAAAACCCATTCCGCTTATGAAGTTCGTTCGACTACTTTCTACGACGCTCGTTTTTTGGGCCTTTTGGCTCACCTCGGCCATCGGCCAAAACTGTCAATACACCCTCAATCTGTACGATAATTTCGGCGACGGTTGGACGGGCAACACCCTCAACATCAACCTCGCAGGCGCCGACAACCTCTTCACGATCGACCTGCCGGCCACGCCGGGGGCGGGCACGTTTGCCACTTTCCAAGTCGATGTGGCACAGGGTCAGGCCATGAAAATCTCGCTCACGACGGGCGCTTTTCCGTATGAAATCTCATGGGCGTTGCTCGACAACAATGGCGATACGGTCACTTCGCAAGTGGTCGAGCCGTTCCCGGGGCTGCTCGCTGGCGAATATTATTCGGGCCAGGTCACTTGTGGCGGCTGCCCGAAACCGCAAAATTTGTCGGTCAATCCGTTCGCCTATACGGCAAAGCTCCGTTGGACGGGCCCGGCCTCGACCTATCATGTTGTCTATGGCCCCGCAAGTGCGAACTTGCTGGCCGGGCAAGGCGATACGGTCACGACGACGCAGTTGAAATATACGCTGACCGGGCTGTTTGAGAACACGCCTTATAGCGTCATGGTCTATCGCGATTGCCCGGACGGGACGACCAGTTCGGTGGCCGGGCCGATCACTTTTTCGACCTATTTTTCGGACGATGTGGGCGTTTCGCAGGTCATCAGCCCGGTCTCGGATTGCGATTTGGGACAGGAAGAGATTGTGGTTTTGCTGAAAAACTATGGCGCCAACCCGCAGTCGCTCGTCAAGTTTTGGTACTCCGTCGATGGAAATGTGGCCAATATCCCGTTCCCGAACGATGGTTTTTACACGGGCGTTTTGGGGAAGGACAGTGCCGAATACATCCAATTTGAGACCTTCGGCGACCTCGGCGGCCCCGGCCAGCACGTCATCAAAGTTTGGACCGAGCTCGCCAACGACGACCAGCCGGGCAACGATACCATCACCTATTATTTGACCAATAAGGTTGGCCTCCCCTATCAACAGGGTTTTGAGGACTGGAACGGCGGCTGGCACGTCGACCTCGACAACAGCACCAACCCGTCGTGGGAACATGGCCAACCGAACAAACCGTTCAACCTGACCGAGGCCGCCTCCGGCGAGAACTGTTGGGCGACCAGCCTCGACGGTTTTTACAATGTCGATGAGTTGAGCTACCTCGTTTCGCCCTGCCTCGATTTCAGTTCGAGCTTGATCGACCCGACCATCCGTTTTTCGCTTTGGACGGGTGCGGACTCGTTTTATGATGGGCTTTGGCTCGACATTTCATACGACAACGGGCAGGTTTGGGAGCGCGTCGGCAAGGTCATCACGACGCCGACCAACCCCGGAAATTGGTACGAAACGACCAACCCATCGGCCAACCTCGGCGATGTCTGGACGGGCTATTCTGGCCAATGGCTGACCGCCCGCCACAAGCTCGACGGCTCGAAGGGCAAGCCAAATGTGCTGCTCCGCTTCGGCGTCGGGACCGGGCCGTTTTTCAACAGCCCCGGTTTTGCCATCGACAATATCAATGTTTTTGAACCAAAAACGAAGGATTTGACCCCCATCGGCGGCACGACCCCCGGCGGCGGCACCTGCGGATTGACCAACGACAAGCTCACGATCAATGTCCGAAACGAGGGCACCGCCGTCGCTTCAGGCGCCAACGGGGCCATCAAGCTCGGCTATCAAGTGGACAACAACCCGCCCGTCAACGAGACCACCGTCGGCTTTTCGATAGCGGCCAACGGCGAAAAAACCTACACGTTCACCACGCCGTTCAACTCGATCGGTTTCCATTCCATCAAAGTTTGGACGAACTTCTCGGGCGACCTCAACATCCTCAATGACACCACCGTTTTCACCATCAACAACTCGGTGAAGGGCCTGCCGCTCAAAGAGGATTTTGAGACAAAGGTCATCCCGCAGGATTGGGCCGTCGGCCCGGGCGTTTTCGTCACCGACCAGCACAATGCGCCGTCGTTCGTGATCTCGAAAAACCTGTTCACGCTCTTTGGGGCCGACGATTTTACGGTTGAAATCCCCGCTTACGGCACGATTGCCGCCGATGACACGCTTTCGTTTGATTACCGGATCGTCGATTATGATTTCACCGGCACGGTCGGCACGGTGCTCGATGGCGATACCGAGTTTTTGGTGCAGGCTTCCGCCGATTGCGGCACGACGTGGACTACCATCAAGGCCATCAACAACGCGACGCACACCACTTCGGCCAATATGAAAAAGGAGAAAATCAGCCTCTCCCAGTTTGCCGACAAAGTTGTGAAGTTTCAGGTCGTCGGCATCAGCGAGGCACTCGATGCAGATTTTTGGTTCGACCTCGACAACATCAACATCGCGGGTTGCCCCGAGTCTTTTAACATAAAAATCACGGTCAACAACGACGCAAACCAGACCCAAAATCTCGCCTCTGCGCTCCTCGAACCGCAGTCCGGCACGCCGCCGTTCACCTATAATTGGAGCAACGGCGGAACGGGCAGCCTCCAAACCGGACTCGCAAACGGCGCTTACAAAGTGACGGTCACCGACAAAAACGGCTGCACCGACATCGCCAGCGTTTATGTCGAGGTCGTCGGGTCGAACAATATCGAGGGCCTGAAAAGCTACAATTTGATGCCCAACCCGACCAGCGGAAGGGCGATGCTCCTCGCCGATTTTGATGCCGCCGTCGATGCCGAAATCGAGGTGTCGAACATGCTCGGCCAAACCATTTACCGGGCCACCGAAACGGGCGCTTCGCAAATCCGCCACGAGTTCGACCTCGCAAAAGAGGCCGCCGGGATCTATCTCATCCGCCTCAAAGTGGATGGCCGGGTGAAAATATCGAAGCTCATTTTGACGCGCTAAACGATTGATTGTCAATGTTTTATAAAAAAAGCCGGGCCGCAGTTGAATGCGGTCCGGCTTTTCTTTGAGGCCGTTGTTGGCATCCCAAATTGAGCTGCCCTG
>JANOQP010000547.1:0-3830 GCA_031414895.1 Saprospirales bacterium | reverse complement strand
GCCCGAACCGCCCGTTTTGCAAACCGAAAGCCTCGAAAAAGGGGTGCGTCTTTGGTGGGCCGACGACCGGGCGGGCCTGAAATTTTCGGATTTTACGGGATTTTTTATGGAGAAAAAAGGGGCGGACGGCTGGCAACGGTTGAACAAACTGCCCTTTTTGGCGACCGAAAAAAAGCCCGGCGAAACCCACGAATGGCTCGATTCGGTCAGCGTGAACTACCAAAAAGCGGAATACCGCATCGTTGCCTGCACACCTTTTGGCGAAACGACCGCGCCCTCGGCCCCCGTCACCGGGTTTGGCCGCGACCGCACACCGCCCACCGCTGCGACCGGGGTGAAAGCGGCCAGCACAGCGGAGTCCTTTGTCCGGGTTTTATGGAAAAAAGCGGTTTTTGAGTCGGATTTGGCTGGTTTTCGGGTCGAAAAATCATTTGAGGTCGATGGCCCGTTCGAGCCCGCGGGGCCGGTTTTGCTCCCCAAAACGACCGACTTTTTCATCGATAAAAACCCCGAACTGCTGACGGCCTCCTATTATCGGGTGGTCGCGGTGGACACGGCGGGCAATGTCGCCGCTTCCTATTCCTGCCTCGCGGAGGTGGCCGACAGCCTCGCGCCCGCCCCGCCGATGGGGCTTCACGGCAGCATCGGGGCCGACGGCATGGCCCGTTTGGCGTGGAAGCTGGGCCCGGAGCCGGACATTTTTGGCTATCGCGTTTTTTTTATGAACCAATCCGACCACGAACCGACGAATATCACGGCGGAACCGGTGCAGGACACGCTGCTTTTTTGGCAAACGACGCTCAAATCTTTGACCGAAAAGGTCTATTTCCGGGTCGTGGCGGTCGATCGGCATTTCAACCATTCGGCTTTTTCAGAGAAAGCTGTGGTTGCCCGTCCCGATACGATCCGTCCGGTCGCACCCGGCTGGAAAAACTGGGCATTTGAACCGAAAACGGATGCCATCTCGCTCGAATGGATCAACAGTTCTTCCAAAGATGTGGTCGAACACCGCCTGCTCCGGCTGGCCGAGGGGCGAAAGGATTGGGAGATTTTGCAAATTTTGAAAAAAAAGGAGACCAACTGGCGCGACGCAAGCCCGCCGGGCGGCCATGTTCAATATGCAATCGAAGCCATTGACGATGCTGGCAACCGGAGCGGCTGGCGGCAACCGGCCAGTCTTTTTGTCAAAAAAACATTGAAAACCGAGCCGGTCGGGGGCGTTTCGGCCATTTTTGATAAAAAATCAAAAAGCATTTTGTTGAGTTGGGAATATCCTAATCTGCCGCCGGACGAACTTTTTTTCATTGTTTATAGAGCGAAAGGGAGCGGCCAGTTCGAGGCGATCCGGTCGGTCGGGGGCGAAGCCCGGACGTTTTCGGACAGGTTGCCGACAGGGAAAAACGGGGCGTTGCGGTACGCGGTTTCCGCAAAAAAACGGGGCGCGGCAGAATCTGAAAAGAGTGCGGCACGAACCGTCGAGGCCGGTGAGTAGGGGAATGTGGCAACGAAAAGGTCACATTTTGAAAAATCAAAACGGATCAGGGCCAGATCAGCCCACCATTTTTGGAAAATAAAATACGGCATCCAAAAAGTCCGTTTTCCGGATGGTCAAACGCTCGGCACTTGGGGCTGAATAGCCGTGGTCCGTCACCGCTGCCAACCCAAACCAATGGCAGAACCGGGCCAAAAACCGGATGTCCACGCCGCTTGCGACGGTCTTCGCAGGGGTCGACCAAGTGCTGGCCGCGGCGTTTTCGGTGAGCATCGGGAAAGCGGCAAGGTATTTTTCCGCATAAAAACCACTGAACCGTTCCGTTCCGCCGAAATGGGAGAGGGCGGCGAGCAGCCATGCAAAGCCCATTTGCCCGGCGTTTGGGTGCTGGACGGCGTCAAAATAGGCCCAGTTGAACTTCAGCGCGAAAGCACTGAAAAATTCCCGGAAGAGCGCGGCCCTGTTTTGCGGCAGCACCAGTTGCTCCCCCTTTTTGGTCAAGACCCAAGTGCCGTGCAGTTTGCGGACGGCAGGGGTCATCTCGAGCACCAAACGTGCGGCGTGCAAAAAATTCACATCGGTTTCCTTGCCCAATTTTGAGATGCCCCGCTCGATGTGCTCGTCCTTGAAAATGGCGGCTTCATAGATTTCCTTGACCAGTTTCACAGGGAGCGAGCCGGTGGCGGCGGTCATTTTGAACGGGCTTTTTGCCAAAACGGTCCGCCTCAAAATCTCCTCGGCGGTACAGAAAATCGGGCAATTGTCGAGTATTTTCAGGTCAAATTGCCTGAAACCAACCGGAGACCCATCCTCAAAGGGCGCGTACAGGAGGCCCTGCATCTGGTTTGGCGAAAGCCCGCAGAACGCGGACAGGCCACGGGCGTTCTGGGCGTTCATGTGCTCGTCGAGGATTTTTTGGAGGGCCCCGATGTCATTGGGCGGGTTTTTTTTGAGGAAATCGAGGATATCGTCCATCATGGGCGGCTTGTTTTTTTCGGGTTAAAGCAAGTCATTTTTTCAAACCTGCCCAAAAGTTTTTGACCGCTGTGGCGATAGCGGGAACCGCAATTACGGGTCGGCTATCTACTGGGCCTTAATTATCTTGACAATGTTAAACCAGCTATAAGTCCTTTTAAAGGCAAAGCTACAGCCGGTTTAGTGCTTTAATTTGGCTATAAGTTGGTTTTACGCATACCTTACAGCCAAATTTCAAATCTGCATGGAAAAGATACTTGGCCGAAAAGCAGAAACAGCCCTGCTCCAATCGTTGGAAAATTCCAAAAAATCGGAGTTTGTGGCCGTGTACGGCAGGCGGCGCATTGGCAAGACCTTTTTGGTGCGCAACGTATTTGAGGACCGGTTCAGCTTTCAATTGTCGGGCGTTGCCAACGTGGGGCTGAAACAGCAGCTCAACAATTTCCACAATTCCCTGCTGCGGGGCCATTTTGAGGGCCTGCACAAAATGCCCCCCACGGATTGGTTCGACGCCTTTAACCGGCTCGGCCTTGCGTTGGAAAAACTGGATGCCCCTAAAAAAGTCATTTTTCTCGATGAACTCCCCTGGCTCGACACGCCAAAATCGAATTTCATCCCCGCACTGGAGTATTTTTGGAACAGTTGGGCCTCGGCGCGCACCGATGTGCTGTTGGTCGTTTGCGGTTCGGCGGCCTCTTGGATCATCAACCAGTTGATCAACAACCGGGGCGGCCTGCACAACCGTGTGACCGAACGGATTTTGCTGAAACCCTTTACCCTTTCCGAAACGGAGGCGTTTTTAAGGTCAAAAGGGGCAAATTACGACCGCTACCAGCTTTTGGAACTGTACATGGCGATGGGCGGCGTCCCGTTTTACCTCGAAAGCATCCAAACGAACCGGAGCGTGGCGCAGAACATCGACCGACTGTATTTTGCGGAGGGAGGGCTTTTGGCGGGCGAGTATGTCAACCTGTACCGGTCGCTGTTCAAGCGTTACGAAAAACACACCTCGGTGGTCGAAGCCCTTTCCCAAAAGGCGGGCGGGCTGAACCGGAACGACCTGATCGAAATGGCCAAACTTCCCAACGGCGGCTCGACCACTATCGTCCTCGACGAACTGGAACAGTCCGGTTTTATCCGGCGCTATCTGCCTTTCGGCAAGGGGAAACGGGACCTGGTCTATCAACTGGTTGACCCCTTTACCCTGTTTTATTTGAGTTTTGTAAAGGACAGCAAGGCCCGGTCGGAGGGGGCGTGGTTGGCGCAGCTCGACAGCCCGCGGTGGCAGGCCTGGAGCGGATATGCCTTCGAGTCCATCTGCCGCTATCATGTGGACGCAATCAAAAAACAAATAAAACAGGGT
>JANOQP010000546.1:0-2658 GCA_031414895.1 Saprospirales bacterium | reverse complement strand
TAAAAATAAATAATGAACAAGCTCATCCTACTTTTTGCAATCGCCCTAACGGCCTGCAAAACCGTCCAAATCCCGCAGCCCGCGAACTCCATCCCCTGCATTTTCATGCGGGCCGGCACCTCGCGCGGGCCTTTTTTTGATGGGCGCGATTTGCCCAAAAACACCGCCGACCGCGACCGCATTTTGCTAAAAATTATGGGCTCGCCCGACCCGCGACAGATTGACGGCCTCGGCGGTTCGGAGACCGTGACGAGCAAAGTGGTCATGGTCGAGCCGTCGAAAAGGCCGGGCATCGACGTTGATTATCTCTTCGCCCAAATCGACCTCAAAAGCCCCATCGTGGACACAACGCCGCCCTGCGGAAACATGATGGCGGGCGTCGGGTGCTTCGCCATCGAGCGCGGCATGGTCAAAGCGACCTCGCCGGAAACGCGGGTCATGGTCTTTAACATCAACACAAAATCCGTCATCGAGGAGGTCATCCAGACCCCGAACGGACGGGTGAAATACGAAGGCACGGCCAAAATCGACGGCGTTCCCGGCACGGCCGCGCCCGTCGTGATGAACCTTTTTGACCAAATAGGCGGGAAAACGGGCAAGCTCCTCCCGACGGGAAAAGTGCGCGAAACCATCGACGGCATCGAGGTCAGTTTGCTCGACGCGGGGATGCCGATGGTCTTGATGGCCGCTGCCAGTTTGGGGATGAAAGGCGACGAACCTGCCGATTTTTTTGAGAACAGCCCCGATTTGATGGCAAAAATTGAAAAAATAAGGCTCGAAGCGGGCCTGCGGATGGGCCTCGGCGATGTCCGCGAATCGGTTTTGCCGAAGGTCGGATTGCTTTCAAAAGCGCGCATTTCGGGCAACAACATCAAATCGCAATACCTCACTCCGCACGCTTTGCACCCCGCCCACGCGGTCACGGGCGCGATTTGCATCGGCACGGCTTTGAAAATAAAAGGCACGGTCGCCGACGGCCTCGGCACGACGAACGGGCAACCGACGGAACTGATTTTGATTGAACACCCATCGGGCGTAATCGAGGTGAATTTGGAGACCGAAATTATCGACGGAAAATTCAACGTAAAAAAAGCCGGGACGCTCCGCACCGTCCGTAAAATCATGGAAGGGCGGGTCTTTTTTTAACACATAGGCATATTTTTTGGGCATGGCGCTCATTTTCCTCGGCCTGATTTTGACTTTTCGATTGAAAAATTATTCAAAACACATAGGCACATAGCGCATTCACATGGACCGCATAGATGAACTATGTGAACGCGCTATGTGCCTATGTGTCAAAACCAACTTTCGCATGAAAAAACGTTACCAACTTGTCGTGGTTTTTGTCCTTTTCGCCGTGATGACCTATTTGGACAGGAACAGTATCTCGGCCCTCGGCGGATATATCACCGACGATTTGAAATTGAGCGACACACAATGGGGCTGGATTTTGGCCGCTTTTTCGCTCGCCTACGGGGCTTTTGAAATCCCGACGGGGATGATGGTCGACCGTTTTGGTTCAAAAACGACGTTGATCCGCATCGTGATATGGTGGTCTGTTTTCACGATTTTGACTGGTTTTGCCGGCGGTTTTGTCTTTTTGATTGTCGTCCGGTTTTTGTTTGGCGCGGGCGAGGCGGGCGCATTCCCGACGGTTTCGGTCACGATTGCGCGCTGGTTTCCGCTGGCCGAGCGCGGGCGGATGCAGTCGATTGTGTGGATGGGCAGCCGTTTGGGCGGTGCGCTCGCGCCCATCACGTCGCTCTGGATTGCCGGGATTTATGGCTGGCGGGCGGTTTTTTACATTTTTGGTTCGCTCGGATTGGTCTGGGCACTTGGTTGGTGGCTGTGGTTCAAAGATGAGCCGCGCGAAATGAAGGGCATTTCCGATGCCGAGGTCGCCGAAATCGAGGAGGGCCGCAGCCTCAAAAAAACGACGCACAGCCTCCTCGCGTGGAAGACCGTGCTGAAAAACCGCAACCTCTGGGCGTTGATGGGGATGTACCATTGCCTCCTTTACGGGGCCTATTTTTATATGTCGTGGATGCCAAAATACCTCGAAAAAGGGCGCGGCGTACCGAAAGAAGACCTCGGCTTTTTGGTCTCGCTGCCGTTCATTTTGGGCATGGCGGGCTGTCTGGCGGGCGGATTTTTCTCCGATTATTTTGCCAAAAAAAGGGGCATCAAGTTCGGCAGGCGCTACGTCGGGATGTTCGGGCTGGTCATGGCGGGCATCTGCATGATTATCGGGACGTTCATCGAGGACATCAATATTGCCATCATTTTCCTCGGGCTTGGCCTCGCTTTTAAGGATTTCACGTTGCCCGTTTCGTGGGCCGTGGCAACCGATATCGGTGGAAAACACGCCGGTTCGGTCGCCGGGACGATGGGTTTTGCGGGGCAAATGGGGTCGGTCGTGATGGCCTCGGCGTTCGGCTATATTTTGACGGCGACGGGCAGTTATGAGCTTCCGGTGCGGATAATCGGGTGCTTTGTAATTGTCGGCGGGCTGCTCTGGTTTGGCATCGATGCTTCGAAAACACTCGTCGAGGAGGACGCGGATTGACGTTTTAACCCATAGTCAGATAGCGGTTCCCCATAAAAAAGATAGGCTACTTGTAACTGTCTATGGAACGGTTTTAAAATAAAGGTACAAAT
>JANOQP010000545.1:0-3225 GCA_031414895.1 Saprospirales bacterium | reverse complement strand
TCCGCCCAAAACACGGGTATTTTCGATGATTGGGTTGCCGAGCAAGACCCATTCGTCGGGCCATAGCTGGCGGATTTGTTCGATGCTCAAAAAACCTTCGGCTGTCATGGCTTGCATTTTTTTGGTGAAAAATACCGGTTTTCCGAATTGCCAAAAGTGGGCGAACCCCTTTTTTTGAAAAGAGAAGAATCAGCCGCAGCCCGATTTCCACCGTGCTGCGGCCTATAATTTCTTACGAAAACTTCACATCCAACGCCAACCCCCGCAACTCGTGAATCAACACGTTGAACGATTCCGGGATGTTCGCGTCCGGCAGGTTGTCGCCTTTCACGATGGCCTCGTAGGCTTTCGCCCGGCCCTGGATATCGTCCGATTTGATGGTGATGAGCTCTTGCAGGATGTTCGATGCGCCGTACGCTTCGAGCGCCCAGACCTCCATCTCGCCGAAACGCTGGCCACCGAACTGGGCCTTTCCGCCCAACGGTTGCTGCGTGATGAGCAAGTAAGGCCCGATGGAACGCGCGTGCATCTTGTCATCGACCATGTGCGAAAGTTTGAGCATATAGATGATGCCGACCGTCGCCTGTTGGTGGAAGCGGTCGCCCGTTTCGCCGTCGGAGAGATAGGTTTGACCGAAGGCGGGCAGGCCCGCTTTCTCGATTTCGGCCTCAATTTCGTGCATCCGTGCGCCATCGAAGATTGGTGTCGCGTATTTCACGCCCAATTTTTCGCCGGCCCAGCCGAGCACCGTCTCGAAAATCTGCCCGAGGTTCATCCGCGAAGGCACACCGAGCGGGTTCAAAACGACATCGACTGGCGTTCCATCCTCCAAAAACGGCATATCTTCCTTCCGAACGATGCGGCTCACGATGCCCTTGTTTCCGTGGCGGCCCGCCAGTTTGTCGCCCACTTTCAGCTTGCGCTTTTTGGCGATATAAACCTTTGCGAGTTTCAGAACGCCAGCAGGCAGCTCGTCGCCGATGGAAATGTTGAACTTTTCGCGCTTGTAGCGGCCAATTTCCTCGTTCACTTTGATGGAGTAATTGTGCAGCAAGCGGGAAATCAACTGGTTCGTCGGCTTGTCGCTCGTCCAGTTGACATAATCAACGGTCGAGTAGTCGATGTCGCGGAGGACGGCGGCGGTCAGTTTCGTGCCTTTGCCCAGCACTTCTTCCTGATAGATGGACTTGATGCCGGTCGTCACCTTCTCTTTGACCATCGATTGGAGCTTGTCCACGAGGATGGTTTTCAGCTCGTTGAGCTTCACCTTGTGCTCGTCTTCGAGCTTGTCGAGCATCAGTTTTTCGCCCTCTTTAATGACCTTGTCCTTTTTCGCGCGGGCGAAAAGCTGTTTGTCGATGACCACGCCCGTGACGGACGGCGGCACTTTCATCGAGGCATCCTTCACGTCGCCGGCCTTGTCGCCGAAGATGGCGCGGAGGAGTTTTTCCTCCGGGGTCGGGTCGGATTCGCCTTTCGGCGTGATTTTCCCAATCAAAATATCGCCCTCTTTCGCCCATGCGCCGATGCGGATGATGCCGTTTTCGTCGAGGTCCTTCGTCGCTTCTTCCGAAACGTTCGGGATGTCGGCGGTCAGTTCTTCTTCGCCGAGCTTGGTGTCGCGCACGTCCATTTCAAAATGCTCGATATGGATGGACGTGAAAATATCGTCCACCACGACGCGCTCCGAAAGCACGATGGCATCCTCAAAATTGTAGCCCTTCCACGGCATGAACGCCACTTTCAGGTTTTGGCCGAGGGCCAGTTCGCCTTCCTGCGTCGCGTATCCGTCGCAGAGTGATTGACCGCGCACGACGCGCTGGCCCTTCCGCACGATGGGCTTCAAATTGATGCAAGTCCCTTGGTTTGTCCGCAGGAATTTGGTCAATTTGTACGTCCGGCGGTCGCTTTCGAAGCTGACGAGTTCGTCCTCCTCGGTACGGTCGTAGCGGATGGTGATTTCCGTGGAATCGACATATTCGACCACGCCATCGCCCTCCGCGTTGATGAGCATCCGCGAGTCGCGGGCCACTTTTCCTTCCAAACCGGTGCCGACAACGGGCGAATTTGGGCGAATCAGCGGCACGGCCTGACGTTGCATGTTCGAACCCATGAGCGCACGGTTGGCATCGTCATTTTCCAAAAATGGGATGAGCGATGCCGAAACGCCCACAATCTGGTTCGGCGCAACGTCCATAAATTCGACCTCGTCCGGCCCCAAAACTGGAAATTCACCATGTTCGCGAGCCTTGATGCGGTCGGTCAAGAAATTGCCGTCGGCATCAATTGGCGTATTTGCCTGTGCCACTTTTTTGTTGTCCTCAAACTCCGGGGTCATGTATTCCGGGTTGCCGGTCATGACCACTTTGCCCTTTTCGACGCGGCGGTATGGGGTCTCCAAAAAGCCCATTTTGTTGATTTTCGCATGGACGCAGAGCGTCGAAATCAAACCAATGTTCGGCCCTTCCGGTGTTTCAATCGTGCAAAGCCGTCCGTAGTGCGAATAGTGCACGTCACGGACCTCAAAGCCTGCCCGTTCGCGGCTCAAACCGCCTGGCCCGAGTGCCGAAATCCGCCGCTTGTGCGTGATTTCAGAAAGCGGATTGGTCTGGTCGAGGAACTGCGAAAGCTGGCTCGTGCCGAAAAACGAGTTGATGACCGACGACAAAGTCCGGGCATTAATCAAATCAATCGGGGTGAAAACCTCGTTGTCGCGCACGTTCATCCGCTCGCGGATTGTGCGGGCCATACGGGCGAGGCCGACGCCGAACTGGGCATACAATTGCTCACCGACCGTCCGCACGCGGCGGTTGGAGAGGTGGTCGATATCGTCAATCTCGACGCGGTTGTTCATCAATTTCACCAAATGCGCAACGATGGCGATGATGTCCTCTTTCGTCAAAACGAGGAGGTTGTCGTCGTCGGTCGCTTTGAGCTTCCGGTTGATTTTATAGCGGCCCACCTCGCCGAGGTTGTACCTTTTATCGGAGAAAAAGAGCTTCTCGATGATGCCCCGCGCGGTCTCCGTATCCGGTGGCTCCGCGCCGCGCAACTGTTTATAGATATAAACGACGGCCTCCGTTTCCGAGGAGGACGGGTCTTTTTGCAGCGTGTTGAAAATGATGGAATAATCGTCCTCCACGTCCGCACGTTGCAGGATGATGGTCTCCACTTTCGAGCTCAGCACATGCTCGATATTGTCCACGTCGAGTTTCGTGTCGCGCT
>JANOQP010000544.1:0-3725 GCA_031414895.1 Saprospirales bacterium | reverse complement strand
ATCGACAACCCATTCAGGGCCGGGAGCGCGAAAAATCAAATATCGTATCTCGTAAATCGTATCTCGTAAATCAAAAAATTAGGGTCTGCGAAAGTCCTATTTATAAAAAAAGCCGCGACAACCCTCTGGTCGCCGCAGCTTTCGACAATGTGTTGGAACAAAAAAGTAATCTCATGACACCCCGGCCATTGCCGGAGAGTGCTAACGAAAAATAAGGTCAAGTTTGTGGGCCAACGAGCCGGAGGGCGCGTCGAGCCGGTAGAAATAGAGGCCGGAGGGCAGGCCGAGGGCGGCAACATCGAACCGAAATTCGTTGTCGCCCGCTGAAAAATCACCGTTCATTTTGGAGACTTCGCGGCCCATCGCGTCGAAAAAGCGCAGTTCGGCATGGCCATTTTCGGGCAATGTGAACCGGATGCGCGTCTCGCCGACGGCCGGGTTCGGCTCGTTTTGGGCGAGGGAAAGGCCGGGCGCAGGTTCGTCCACCTGCGCCTGCCCGTCCTCAAATATAAGTCTCAGATTGTATGTTTGGCCTTCGCGGTCGAAGACTAGGGAATTGGTCGGAAGGTTGCCGAGGCGGAGCATTTCGCTCAATTTGCCGTCGGTTGTTGCACGGAATGTCACGGAAAAAAGGTTGGTCATTTCGACCGTTTCTTCAGAAATATGGAACCAAGAAATGGGCAATTGACCATCTTGAAGCCTCGCTGTGCTGATGTTCTTTTCGGTAAAATCAAGCCCGGTGTTTTCGTTCAACCCGTTGAAAATCAACGAGTTGATATCAAATTGGAGGGTCGTTTGAAGCCCTTCGGCGAGCGCGAGGTCGGTCGTGAATTTGACTTCGACGAGGTCGCCGCGCCGGATTTCGCGGTCGGTTGTTTTCAATAAAAATTCGTTTTCGTTGCGGTCGTCGGAGGTCGGCCCGCCGAAATTGTTGGCGATGGCATCTGCGTTCACGTCGCCGATTTTTATCCCAAAAAAATCAAGTTCTGGCTGGCTGTTCGTGATTGCTGAAAAGGTTGCCGCGCCCGGGATTGTCGCCGCAAAAGGCTGCGCCGGGTCGGCAAAAACATGGCTTTTCGGGACGAAGCGCCACGAATCGTTGTTCGGGAAATCGGCTATCTCGCCCAAAATCAATTTGCGCAGTTCGATAAGGTCGCCCGTCGTGACCTGTCCATTGCGATTAATGTCGGCGGCGATGACCTTGAGTGGCGACCCGAGCGGTTTTTGACCCAGAACATGGCGCGAGATCAGCGACAGATCGAGGGTGGAGACGCCGTTCGTCGGGTTCAAATTTTTCGATGGGGCGATCGAGATGAACTGGCCGGACTGGATTTCGGCAAATTTGAAACTGCCCGTTTCGCCTGTTTCGACCGATAGGATATCGTTGGTCTTGAACAATTTGACGGTGACATTTTCGACCGCGCCGCCCGATTCCGTGGTAATCTTGCCGCTGGCAAAGACCATTTGGCACGTCGAATTGGCGTCTGAAATATGGACAGAACTGTTTTTGGCGGTGAAATTCCCGCTTTCGTCGGTGACGAAAACCTTGACAGGCCGCAGGCCGACCGAATCGCAATCGAACATCCGCACCGAATCCAATGGGTTTTGAGAAAAGGAGAAACGGAGCGCGCTGTTTTGCGAACAATTATCACTGCTGCCGAGGTCGAAAGTCCGTGCATTGAAGGTCGCCGCACCGGTGCCGGTGAGGTTTGCGTAAAGTTCTTTGATGAAGTTGGCCGACGGTTTTTTCTGGTCCTTCACGGTAGCGGTGAACTGGCAGGTTGCCTCATCGCCGCAGGCATTAACGGCTTTCACGGTAATGATTTGGATGCCCGTCGGGACATTGTAAAAAGGGCCGTTGCCGCTGCCCATTTCGCTCGAATAATTGAGGACGACTGTGCCGGGGCAGCCATTGCCGATTGTTTGGGCAGTCGGCAAAACTATGGTCGCCGTGCAATTTGCGCCGCTGTTTGCCGCGAAAACTTGGTTTGCCGGGCAGGTGACCTGAATCCCTGCTGGCGTGTTTTGGGTTCCGTTCGAGACGGGATTTTTGGCAACCGAGGCGGTGGAGACGGCCATTATTGCCCCAAAAAGGAATGGTAATTTGTTAATGTAGGACATGAGAAAAGGATTAAATAAGTTGAAAAGGAAATCAGCGGCCATGCATTGAACTGCCACTTTTTACCGTAGCCCAAAAAGTGTGCCAAACAAATATAAATTTTATTGCACAGGAATTTTACCCAAAACCAAAAAGGTTTGGCGGCTGATTTTTTTTTGGAAAGGTTTGGATGGAAAAAATGCGTGGTTACTTTTGCCCCGCTTAACAGCAAAAGGGCTTTTAGCTCAGTTGGTAGAGCGCTTGCCTGGCAGGCAAGAGGTCAACGGTTCGAATCCGTTAAGGTCCACCAAAAAAATCCTTTCCGGGAAACCGGGAGGGATTTTTCAATTTTATAAGGTTTCCTTTTAGTTCAATTGGTGGAACGTCCCGATGCAATTGGGAAGCTCACCGGTTCGAACCCGTTAAGGGCCACAAATGGCAGCCCAATTTTCGGCTGTCTTTTTTTTTGGAAAGCAAAAATCCACGCTTACATTCGTCCTGAAAACGTACCGTGCGAAAGCGATTTTTCTCAAACCGCTTGCGCAAAATGTCCAACCAAAACGTCAAGATCAGATTTGGCCTCGTTCGCGGGCCATGGGGCAGTTTTATGTTCGATCATTTGATGCCCGACCTCCATCGAGCGGTTGCGGACAATCGCCCATTTTCTATTTTATACATCGGGTGCTGTTTTCAGGATGATTTCCTGGGCGGCCTGCTCGACAACATCAAGGGCGTGGAGGGTCTTCGCAGCCTGAAAATCGAGTTTTTGACCTTGCTGAACACCGGGTCGGAACATGTTTCGGGGTTGGAGGTTTTTGAGCGGCAAATGCTCGGGGACACCAACGGCTGGGGGCCACAGTTTCATTTTTCTACGGCTAAAAAGCCGATCGACCTCGATTACGATTTCACGGAGGCACTTCGGGACGGGGCAGGCCTGGTTCGCTCGTTCGACCTAATATGCTGTTTTTTTGAACTGCACTTTTGCCTGAACTGGCGGGTCGGGACCACCCATTTGTTGGCGCACCTGAATCCTGGCGGCGGCTTTGCATTTGCAGAGGTTTGTGGGGAACACGGTCTTTTAGACGGCAACTTTCGTGATGTTGAGGTTGCAAAATCGTCCCCGATTTCGCCCGAAATCGAACATTTCAGAAATTTTATAAAAGAGTTTGACCAAAAACGCGCAGAAAAACACCTATGGCTGCCCGAAATCAGCTTGTCGAACTATCGGGAACTGCGCAACCAGCTCGGCCCTTTTTTTGCCGGGATGGAACAGGGCGAATACATGGGCCTGTCCGATCTAAAACTCGACTTTGACGAGGAAGAAAGGGAGGGCTCGGTTTCCTTGAAACGTTTTATGGAGATGGGGAAGCACAGTTATTTCCATGTTGGGATCCGGTCGTTTGAGGTAATGGACATGGTCGGGACGATGAAAAACCTGAAACTCCCGCTTTCGATGGGCGCACAAGGGCGGCTCTACCTGGCCCATGGGTTCCTCCCGACAAAGTTCGAACGGGCACACAGCAGGATATGGGATTTCAGGCCCCTGCTGAAGGATTTGGGCAGCATCAACGACAACAAGATAGAAAAGCTCGGGCGAAAGGCCATGGACGTGCTGTTGAGCCATGAT